>NZ_JBFULZ010000039.1:0-25928 GCF_054049635.1 Cellulomonas sp. P5_C6
GAGGCGGCCGGTGGGGTCAAGGCCGGGGCGTCGTCACCCCGGCCAAACGGTCTACTTGGTGTCCGGGTCCCCGTCCTTGCGGGCGGGCGGCAGCGAGGACAGGTCGTCCGGKACGTCGATCACGTCGTCGTCCGTGGCGTCGAGCACCGCGTCGTCGTGCACGTCGTCCTCGACGTCGTCGACGTCGTCGTCATCCACGTCGTCGTCGATCGCGTCGACCACCGGCTCGATCTTCTTGGCGATCGCGGCGCGGATCCAGCGCGTCTGCGTGCCCGGCGCCGACTCCAGCGTGATCACGTCGTCCTCGACGTCCACCACGGTGCCCAGCAGACCCGACGCCGTCATGACCTCGTCACCGGCCGCGAGGTTGTTGCGGAACTCCGAGGCCGTCCGCTGCTGCTTGCGCGTGCGGTTCGACATGAGCCACAGGGCGCCGAGCGCGACGGCAAGGATGACGAGGAAGGAAGGATCCACGGCTGACAGGCTCCGATCGGGTGGTGTGTCCGCCGCAGTCTAGGCGCAGCGGCTCGCCGCTCCAACGCACAGACCCCGGGAAGGGTTCCGGGATGCGGGAACGGCTCAGCCGAACAGTGTGCCCGATCCGTGGGGCATCTCGAGACCAAGGTGCGCCCAGGCGGCCGGCAGCGCCACCCGACCGCGGGCCGTCCGCCCGATCAGACCCTCGCGCACCAGGAACGGCTCGGCCACGGTCTCGACCGTCTCGGCCTCCTCCGCCACGGCCACCGCCAGGGTGGTCAGGCCGACGGGTCCGCCGCCGAACCGGGTGCACAGCGCGGTCAGCACGGCGCGGTCCAGGCGGTCGAGGCCCCGCTGGTCCACCTCGTACACCTCCAGGGCCGCGCGGGCGGCCGCGAGGCTGAGCGTGCCGTCGCCGCGCACCTCGGCCCAGTCGCGCACGCGCCTGAGCAGGCGGTTCGCGATGCGCGGGGTGCCCCGCGACCGCGACGCGATCTCGGCCGCCGCCTCGTGGTCGAGCGGGACGCCGAGCAGGCCGGCGGACCGCACCAGCACCCGCTCGAGCTCGTCGGCGGAGTAGAAGTCGAGGTGCGCCGTGAAGCCGAACCGGTCCCGCAGCGGCGCGGGGAGCAGCCCCGCGCGGGTGGTGGCGCCGACCACCGTGAACGGCGGCAGCGTCAGGGGGATCGCGCTGGCCCCGGCTCCCTTGCCGACGATCACGTCGACACGGAAGTCCTCCATGGCCATGTAGAGCAGCTCCTCGGCGGGCCGGGCGAGCCGGTGGATCTCGTCCAGGAACAGCACCTCGCCCTCCTCGAGGGAGGACAGGACGGCGGCGAGGTCGCCCGCATGCTGGATGGCCGGTCCACTGGTCACCCGCAGGGGCGCGCCCATCTCGGCAGCGATGATCATGGCGAGCGTCGTCTTGCCCAGTCCCGGAGGGCCCGAGAGCAGCACGTGGTCGGGTGCCCGGCCGCGGCCGCGCGCGGCGTCGAGCACGAGCGAGAGCTGGTCGCGCACCACGCGCTGGCCGACGAACTCGTCCAGCCGCCGCGGGCGCAGCGCGGCCTCCGCGGCCCGCTCGAGGTCGTCAGCACCCGGCTGGACCAGCGACTCGGCGGCGAACCGCTCGGTCACCAGCTCGTCGTACTCGTCAGCCACGTCCGCCGCCCAACGTCCGCAGGGCGGCCCGCAGGACGCCGGCCACCTCGTCGGCCGCGACGGGCCCCTCGGCGCCCTCCAGGACGGTCGACACCGCGTCCCCTGCGGCCCGCGCGTTCMAGCCCAGCCCCACGAGCGCCTCGATGACCTGGTCGCGGCGGTCTCCGCCGAAGACGGCCGCCGCAGGAGCGGACGCGGTCGCCGGGGCACCGATCCGGTCCTTGAGCTCCAGCACGATGCGCTGGGCGCCCTTGAGCCCGATGCCCGGGACGCGCTGGAGCGCCTTGATGTCCTCGTCCAGCACCGCGCGACGCAGCCCGTCCGGGGTGTGCACGGCGAGCATGGCGAGGGCGAGCCGGGGACCGACGCCGCTGACGGTCTGCACGATCTCGAAGACCTCGCGCTCGTCGGTGTCGGCGAACCCGAAGAGCGTCAGCGCGTCCTCCCGGACCAGCAGCGACGTGGCCAGCTGCGCGGTCGACCCGACCCGCAGGCCGGCGAGGGTGGCGGGCGTGGCGTGCACCAGCAGGCCGACTCCCCCGACCTCGACCACCGCCGCGTCGAGCCGGACCGCCTGCACCGTGCCGTGGACCGACGCGATCACCGGTCACCCTCCTTGACTGAGAGAACAAGAGCTGACGGACACTCTGGCACACCCAGGCGAACAGGTGTACGAAGACACGCGGTCAGCCGCGGCGCCGCGCCGCCTGCTCCGCGGTGGCCCATGCACGCTGTGCGGCGGTCAGCGACCCGGGCGCGCGCTGGGGCGCTCCGAGCGCTCCGGCGGGTCGCCACAGGTGGCATACCGCGAGGGCCAGGGCGTCGGCGGCGTCGGCCGKCCGGGGCAGCTCCTCGAGCCGCAGCAGGCGCTGCACCATGGTCTGGACCTGCGCCTTGTCGGCCCGGCCGTTGCCGGTGACGGCGGCCTTGACCTCGCTCGGGGTGTGCAGGGCCACGGGGATCCGACGCCGGGCAGCGGCGACCATGGCGATGCCCGCCACCTGCGCGGTGCCCATGACGGTCCGCAGGTTCTGCTGGGCGAACACCCGCTCGACGGCGACCGCGTCGGGGGCGTGCTCCTCGAGCCACTCCTCGATCTGCCGCTCGATCGACAGCAGCCGCTGGTCGACGTCCCACAGGGCGTCGGACGTCGCCACACCGACGGCGACCATCGCGAGGCGCCGGGACGGGAGGCCGTCGACGACGCCGAGACCGCACCGGGTCAGGCCGGGGTCGACTCCGAGGACGCGCACGCCGTCATGGTCGCAGCCGACCGGGGGTCAGCCGGGGAGGCCACGCCCGGGACGACGAAGGGGCCCGACCGCGGTGCGGCCGGGCCCCTCCGGGACAGGCTCAGTCGTCCTCGAGCTCCGCCATGACCTCGTCGGAGGCGTCGAAGTTCGCGTAGACGTTCTGCACGTCGTCCGAGTCCTCGAGCGCGTCGATGAGGCGCAGGATCTTGCGGGCGCCCTCGGCGTCGACCTCGATCTGCGTGGCCGGCCAGAACACGACGTCCGCCGAGTCGTACTCGATGCCCGCATCCTGCAGCGCGGTGCGGACCGGGACGAGGTCGGTGGCCTCGGACAGGACCTCGAACGCCTCGCCCAGGTCGTTCACCTCTTCGCCGCCCGCGTCGAGGATCGCCTCCATCACGGCGTCCTCATCGGTGCCCTCCTTGGGCACGATGACGACGCCCTTGCGCGAGAACAGGTACGAGACGGAGCCCGGGTCGGCCATCTGGCCGCCGTTGCGCGTGAACGCGACGCGGACGTCCGACGCGGCGCGGTTCCGGTTGTCCGTCAGGCACTCGACGAGGACCGCGATGCCGCCGTGCCCGTAGCCCTCGTACATGATCGTCGTGTAGTCGGCGCCGCCGGCCTCCTGGCCGGAGCCCCGCTTGACCGCACGGTTGATGTTGTCGATGGGCACCGAGTTCTTCTTGGCCTTCTGGACCGCGTCGAAGAGGGTCGGGTTGCCCGCGAGGTCACCGCCGCCGGTCCGCGCGGCGACCTCGATGTTCTTGATCAGCTTGGCGAAGAGCTTGCTCCGCTTGGCGTCGACCACGGCCTTCTTGTGCTTGGTGGTGGCCCACTTGGAGTGACCCGACATCGCTTCAGCTACCCCTTCGTCTCCCGGTCGACCCCGCGCCCGGCTGCAGCGCCGGTGCTCACAGGGTGTCGCGGACGATCTCTACGAACAGTTGGTGCACCCGGGTGTCCCCCGTGACCTCCGGGTGGAACGAGGTCACGAGCAACGGGCCCTGGCGGACGGCCACGATCCTACCGGCGGCGGGACCGGACTCCACCCGCGCCAGCACCGTGGCCGCGGGTCCGACCTCCTCGACCCACGGCGCCCGGATGAACACGGCGTGCACCGGGCCGTCGATGCCGTCGATCGCCAGGTCCGTCTCGAACGACTCGACCTGCCGGCCGAACGCGTTGCGCCGCACGGTGACGTCGACCCCGCCGAGCGTCTGCTGCCCCTCGATCCCGCCGAGCACCCGGTCGGCCAGCAGGATCATCCCGGCGCACGAGCCGTACGCGGGCATCCCGGCGCGCAGCCGGTCCTGGACGGGGCCGAACAGGTCGAACGCGCGCAGCAGCTTGTCGATGGTCGTCGACTCCCCGCCGGGGATGACGAGCGCATCCACCTCGTCCAGCTCGCGGCTGCGTCGCACCGGGACGGCGGTGGCACCCACGGCGGTGAGGGCGCGCACGTGCTCGCGCACGTCTCCCTGCAGGGCGAGGACTCCGACGGTCACGGTCACGACGGGCGATCCTAGTTCGCGATCGGGCACCGCCGCCGCTGCGCCCAGTCCGCGGCCGGCCCGTAGGCTCCCGCCCTGTGACCCACGAACTCGACCAGCGCGCAGCGGCTCTGGACGCCGCTCACGCCCTCACCGACCTGCGGCACCGGTTCCACCTGCCGCCCGGCGTCGTGTACCTCGACGGGAACTCGCTCGGCGCGCTGCCGGTGGGCGTGCCGGACGCGGTCGAGCGTGCGGTGCGCCAGGAGTGGGGCCACGACCTCATCGGGTCCTGGAACACCCACGGCTGGTGGGACGCGCCGGTCCGCGTGGGCGACGCGATCGGCCGGCTCGTCGGCGCGGCGCCCGGGCAGGTCGTGGTCGGCGACTCCACCAGCGTGCGCCTGCACCAGTCGCTGCACGCCGCCGCTGCGCTGCGTCCCGGTCGCTCGGTCGTGCTCACGGAGCCGGGCTCGTTCCCCACGGACCAGTACGTCGTCGCCGGCGTCGCGGACCAGGTCGGGTGGCACGTCGAGCACGTCACGCCGGACGAGGTCCCCGGCCGGCTGGGCCCCGACGTCGCGGTCGTCGTGCTGTCCCACGTGGACTACCGGACCGGCGACCTGCTCGACCTGCCCGGCATCACGGCGGCGGCGCACGACGCCGGCGCGCTCGTCCTCTGGGACCTGTGCCACTCCGCGGGTGCCGTGCCGGTCGGGCTGGACGAGCACGGCGTCGACCTGGCCGTGGGCTGCGGCTACAAGTACCTGAACGGCGGACCCGGCGCCCCGGCGTTCGGGTACGTCGCCGCCCGGCACCAGGACGCGTTCGTCAACGTGCTGCCCGGCTGGCACGGGCACGCGCAGCCGTTCGCGATGGCCGACGAGTACGAGGGCGCGCCCGGGATCAGCCGGGCGCGGATCGGGACCCCGCCGATGCTGTCGCTGCTCGCGCTCGAGGCCGCTCTGCACGCGTTCGACGACGTCGCGATCGAGGACGTCCGCGCCCGGTCCGTGTCCCTGACCCGGTTCCTGCGCGACGCGATCACGACGGTGCTGCCGGACGCCGAGCTCGCCTCGCCCGAGGCCGACGACCGCCGCGGCTCCCAGGTCGCCCTCCGGCACCCCGACGCGTACGGCATCGTCCAGGCGCTGGCCGCCCGCGGCGTCGTCGGCGACTTCCGCATGCCCGACATCGTCCGCCTGGGCGTCGCCGCGCCGTACCTGACCCACGCGGACCTCGTCACCGCCGTGCGGGCGCTGCGGGTCGTGCTCGAGCGCGAGGAGCACCTCGACCCGGAGTGGACGACGCGGAACGCCGTCACCTGACCTACTCGCGCGCGAGGCCCAGGTGCCGTGTCACGCCGTCCCAGGCGGGCAGCAGGCCGCGCACGAGCTCGACCAGCGACTCCGGGAACACCTCGATCTCGACCCGGTCCAGGTCGTCGAGCGCCCACCACCGCAGCTCGTCGATGACGTCGTGCTCGAGCTCGGTCCAGCCGGCGCGGTCGACGGCCTCGAAGGACGCCGCGGGCACGCGCGCCAGGTAGAGGATCTCGTCCTGCCGGCAGTGCTCGAGGAAGAAGTCGAAGATGGCCGAGCGCGTGAACACCGGCCCCACCAGCTGCGCGGCGTCGAGCAGGATGCCCGTCTCCTCGCGCACCTCGCGCAGCGCGGCCGACGCGGCGTCCTCGCCGTCGTCGATCCCGCCGCCGACCGTGAACCACCAGCTGCGCTCCGGCTGGTCGACGTCGTGCCCGCGGATCAGCAGCACGCGGTCGTCCTCGTCGAGCAGGATCACCCGCGCGGCCTCCCGGAACAGCAGGCCGTCGTCGCCGCGCCGCCACTCGGGCCCGAGACCGTGCACCGGGCCTCCCCCGTCGGCGCCGGAGCGGCCGCCGACGGGCGCAGGGACGGCAGAGGCCGCGGACTGCTCGTCCGCGGCCTCCACCACTGCGTCGTCCTGCGTCACCAGCCGCGCTCGGCCAGCCGGTGCGGCTCCGGCACGTCCTCGACGTTGATGCCGACCATGGCCTCACCGAGGCCGCGCGACACCTTGGCGATCACGTCCGGGTCGTCGAAGAACGTGGTCGCCTTGACGATCGCCGCGGCGCGCTCGGCCGGGTTGCCCGACTTGAAGATGCCGGAGCCGACGAACACGCCCTCGGCGCCGAGCTGCATCATCATCGCGGCGTCGGCCGGGGTGGCGATGCCGCCCGCGGTGAACAGCACGACGGGGAGCTTGCCCAGCTGGGCGACCTCCTTGACCAGGTCGTACGGCGCCTGGAGCTCCTTGGCGGCKACGAACAGCTCGTCCTCCGGCAGCGAGGTGAGGCGGCGGATCTGGTCCCGCAGCGTGCGCATGTGCGTGGTCGCGTTGGAGACGTCGCCCGTGCCGGCCTCGCCCTTCGAGCGGATCATCGCCGCGCCCTCGGTGATGCGGCGCAGGGCCTCGCCCAGGTTGGTGGCACCGCAGACGAACGGAACCGTGAAGCCCCACTTGTCGATGTGGTGCGCGTAGTCGGCGGGGGTCAGCACCTCGGACTCGTCGATGTAGTCGACGCCGAGCGACTGGAGCACCTGCGCCTCGACGAAGTGGCCGATGCGGGCCTTCGCCATGACGGGGATGGAGACGGCCTCGATGATGCCGTCGATCAGGTCCGGGTCGCTCATGCGCGCGACGCCGCCCTGGGCCCGGATGTCGGCCGGGACGCGCTCGAGGGCCATCACGGCGACGGCTCCGGCGTCCTCGGCGATCTTCGCCTGGTCCGCGGTGACGACGTCCATGATGACGCCGCCCTTGAGCATCTCGGCCATCCCCCGCTTCACGCGGGCGGTGCCGATGACGCCGGCGTGCGTCGCGGTGGTGGGCTGGCTGTTCTCGCTGGTCACGTCGAGCCTCACAGATCGTGGTGCGGTCGGGGTACGGCCGCCACGTGGGAGGTCAGCGGCCTGATCGGGCAATCGTAGTCCGTCCGGGAGGGCGTCCCGGGCGTGTCTCAGCGGGGCGGCAGGGTCTCCACGGGGCCGCTGCGGGCGCCCGGTCGACCCAGGTTCTCGGGCCACGCGTCGTCGAGCTCGAGGCTCTGCGGCTCGGGCGCGTGACCCGCCAGCCGCAGCAGCCGCACCAGCGGACCGCGGCGGGCTCGTCGGGTCTGCACGACGGCCTCGTTGTGGAACCGCCGGGCCAGCTGGACCCGGTACCAGGACGAGGCCAGGAGGTCCACCAGCTCGTCGCCGGCGGGGTCCGACCGCAGCGCGGCGACCTCGTCGGCGTCGTCCAGCGCCTCCCGCAGGGTGGCCGACAGCTCGCTCTCGATCCGCCCACGGTCGACGGCCAGGAGGGCGGCGCCACCGGGCGGGACGTCGTCGGGACCGACGAGCGCACGCAGGTCTGCGGGCAGCTCGCTGGTCCCGGTGGACAACGCGGCCCACGCGGCCTCGCCGACGAGCACGGAGCTGACCGGGTCGAGCAGGCCGGACGTCGCAAGCTCGGCCGCGACGGTCGCGCGCCGGACCAGCTGCGCGTCGAGCACCGCCCGCGAAGAGTTGACCTTCCGGTGCAGCCGGTCCAGGCGGGACGCCGCGACCCACACCCACCACAGGACGAGCGCGAGGACGATCGTCACGTAGACGGTGATCTCGGACCACCTCATCGGGCGTCACCCCGCCCTCGGCGCAGCTCGAGCAGGCGTGCACCCCGGACCGACGACGGATCCTCGCCGACGGGCGCGTGCCGGTCGGCGACGACCATCTCGTACACCGCCAGCACCTGGTCCGTGACGGTCGACCAGTCGTACTGGCGGACCACCTCGAGGGCGTGCGCGGACACCCTCGCGCGCAGCTCGGGGTCGCGGAGCACCCGCACGAGGGTCTGCGCCAGGTCGGCGCTGTCTCCCGTCCGGAACAGCACGCCGGCGGCTCCGTCGTCGAGCACGCGCGAGAACGCCCCGAGGTCGCTCGCGACGACGGTCGCCCCCGCGCTCATCGCCTCGACCAGCACGATCCCGAAGCTCTCGCCGCCGGTCTGCGGCCCGCAGTAGACGTCGACCGACGCCAGCAGGCTGGCCTTCTCGTCGTCGGTGATCCCGCCGAGGAACTCGACGGCCGCCGCCTGCTCGCCCAGCAGCTCGCGGACCTCGTCCGGACCGGTCTCGCCGCGACCGGCGACCAGGAACCGGGCGCCGGGGATCTCGGCCAGCACGCTCGGCACCGCCTCGAGCAGCACCGGCAGCCCCTTGCGCGCCTCGTCGAGGCGGCCGAGGAACGCGATGGTCGGGCGCTCGGGCGTGCCCGTCCACCGGGCGTCCGGCCGGGCCGCGATGAACGAGTCGACGTAGACCCCGTTGGGGATCACGACCGCGTCGCCCCCCATGTGCTCGACCAGCGTGCGGCGGGCGTCCTCCGACACGGCGATCCGGGCGGAGATCTTCTCCAGCGACTGACGCACCAGCGGGTAGGCCATCTGCAGCGGCCGGGACCGGATCAGCGCGGTGTGGAACGTCGCCACGATGGGTCCGTCGGCGATCCACAGGGCGAGCATGCCGAGGCTCGGCGTGACGGGCTCGTGCAGGTGCAGGACGTCGAACTCCCCCGCGGCGAGCCACTTGCGGACGCGGTTGGCGGTGACCGGCCCGAACGTCATGCGGGCGACCGCCCCGTTGTAGCGCACCGGGATCGCCCGGCCGGCCGACGTCATGTACGGCGGGATCGGGGTGTCGTCGTCGGCGGGGACGAGCACGGACACGTCGTGCCCCCGCGCGATGAGAGCCTCCGCGAGGTCCCGGACGTGGAACTGCACCCCGCCGGGCACGTCGTAGGAGTACGGGCAGACGATGCCGACCCGGAGCGCGCGCTCGGCGGCCTGCGAGCTCATCGCACGCTCTCCTCGGCCGCGACGGTCGCCGCGTACCTCGCCGGGTCGAGGTCCTCGACGAACACCTTCTGCAGCATGTGCCAGTCCTGCGGGCGCTGCCGGACGCCGGCGCCGAACTGGTCCACCCAGGCCTGCGTCATGACGCGCACCTGGTCGGCGCGCGGGACGCCCCCCGGGATCTCGATCGCCTTGTTGAACTGGATGACGATGCCCCAGGGCGAGCCGGCGGCCCGCCGTTGCGCGCCGTGCAGCCGTTCGTAGTAGATGACGGTGGTCACCAGCGGGGCGCCCGTCGAGATCGCGAGGGCCGCCGGCCCGGCGGCGAACCTGGCGCGGTGGCCGAGGAGGTCCACCTCCAGGCCCTTCGCCGTCAGGTCGCGGTCCGCGAGCAGGGGCAGGAGCCCGGCGCCGGCGCGCGCGGCCCGCACGAGGCCGCGGAACACGTCGCCGGCCCCGGTGAGCGGGAAGATCGTCATGCCGATCCCCTCGCGGAACGCGACGAACTCCTGGAAGAGCTCCTCGGGCTCGAGCCGCTCGGCGACGGTGGTGACCGGCGCGACCGCCCGCGTGGCCCAGGCGCCCGCGAGGTCCCAGTTGCCCGTGTGGCCGAGCGCGAGCACCACGGCCTGGTCACGGTCGGTGTGCACCCGCAGGTTCTCGACGCCCACGCCGCGGACCCGGGCGTCGACCTGGTCCTGCGACATCGTCGCCAGCGCGAACGCCTCACCGAAGTACCGCATGTACGAGCGCATCCCGGCGCGGCTCAGCCTGCGCAGGCCCCGGGGGTCGAGCTCGGGCCGGACCCGCGCCAGGTTCTTCTCGAGCTGGCGCACCCCTCCCCCGTGCCGGACCCAGGCGACGTCGGCGGCGGCGGCGCAGAGCGTGCGCAGCACCGGTCCGGGCAGCCGACCGGCCACCCTCCACGCGACCGCGTACGCCCGGGCGACGTCCAGCTTCACTCGGACACCTGCATGGCCTGGCGGTGCACCTTGGTCATGCGCTGCACGATGGTCACGGCCGACGCCAGGGCGAGCAGGGCCAGCACCACGGTGAGCACGACGGTCGGCGCACCGACGCCCACCGCGAACGTGGCGACGAGCACCAGGGCGAGTCGGTCCGCGCGCTCCGCGATGCCCCCGGATGCGGTCATGCCCAGCCCCTCGGCCCGCGCTCGGGCGTACGGCACGATCGAGCCGAGCACGAGGCACGCGAGGGCGAGAACCGCGGACAGCCGGTCGTCCCCGCCGGCGGTGAACCACAGCACCAGGCCGGCGAAGATCGCGCCGTCGCCGAACCGGTCCAGGGTCGAGTCGAGGAAGGCTCCCCACGGCCCGGACCGCCCGGCCTGGCGAGCCATCACGCCGTCGAGCGAGTCGGTGAGCACGAAGACCGCGATGATCAGCGTGCCCAGCAGCAGGTGACCGGTGGGGAACGCCCAGAGCGCGGTGACGACGACGACGAGCGTGCCGCCCATGGTGACGGCGTCCGGCGAGACGCCCGCTCGCAGCAGGGCCCGCGCGATGGGCGTGAAGAAGCGCGTCATGGCACCGCGCAGTCCGTTCAGCACGTGCCGATCATCCCTTCGACGAGGTCGGCCACGCGGCAGACAGCCGCGCCCGCGTGTCGCCCAGGAGCTCGGGCAGCGCGCGGCTGCGGGCCACGATCGGCAGGAAGTTCGAGTCCCCGCCCCACCGCGGCACCACGTGCTGGTGCAGGTGCGCCGCGATGCCGGCGCCGGCCACGTCGCCCTGGTTCATGCCGAGGTTGAAGCCCTGCGGCGCCGACACCTGGCGCACCACCCGCATGGCCGTGCGCGTCAGCTCGGCGACCTCGGCCACCTCGGGCCCGGTCAGCTCCGTGTAGTCGGCGACGTGCCGGTACGGGCAGACCAGCAGGTGCCCCGAGTTGTACGGGTAGAGGTTGAGCACCACGTACGCGACCTCGCCGCGCGCGACGATCAGGCCGTCCTCGTCGGACAGCGTCGGGATGCGGCAGAACGGGCAGCCGTCGCCCGCCTCACGGTCGACCGGCTTGTCCTGCCCCCCGAGGTAGGCCATGCGGTGCGGCGTCCAGAGTCGCTCGAATCCGTCCGGCACCCCGGCGAAGTGATCGGCAGGTTCGCTCACTGCTCAGACCTGCACGCGGTCGCGCACCGCCGAGACGATCCGCTCGATCGCCTCCGCGACGGGCACGCCGTTGTCCTGGCGACCGTCGCGGTAGCGGAACGACACGGCACCGGCCTCGGCGTCCTCACCACCGGCGATGAGCACGAACGGGATCTTCTGCGTGCTGGCGTTGCGGATCTTCTTGCCGAACCGGTCGTCTGACCGGTCCACCTCCGCACGGATCCCCTGCGCCCGCAGCTGCGCGACGACGTCGTCGAGGTACCCCTCGAACGGCTCGGCCACCGGCACCGCCAGCACCTGCACGGGCGCGAGCCACGCGGGGAACGCGCCGCCGTAGTGCTCGGTCAGCACGGCGAAGAACCGCTCGACCGAGCCGAACAGGGCGCGGTGGATCATCACCGGGCGCTGCCGGCTGCCGTCGGACGCCGTGTACTCGAGCTCGAACCGCTCGGGCAGGTTGAAGTCGAGCTGGATGGTGGACATCTGCCAGGTGCGACCCAGCGCGTCCTTGACCTGCACGGAGATCTTCGGGCCGTAGAACGCGGCGCCGCCCGGGTCGGGGACGAGGTCGAGCCCGGACGCCTCGGCGACCTGGCGCAGGGTCTCGGTGGCCTCGTCCCAGACCTCGTCGGAACCCACGAACTTCTCGGGGTTCTTGGTCGAGAGCTCCAGGTAGTAGTCGTCGAGCCCGTAGTCCTTGAGCAGGTCGAGGACGAACTTCAGCGTCGTGGTGAGCTCGTCGGCCATCTGCTCGCGGGTGCAGTAGATGTGCGCGTCGTCCTGGGTGAAGCCGCGGGCGCGGGTCATGCCGTGCACGACGCCCGACTTCTCGTACCGGTAGACGGTCCCGAACTCGAACAGCCGCAGCGGCAGCTCCCGGTAGGAGCGACCGCGCGCCGCGAAGATCAGGTTGTGCATCGGGCAGTTCATCGGCTTGAGGTAGTACTGCTGCCCCGCCTTGCGCACGTGCCCCTCGGCGTCGCGCTCCTCGTCGAGGGTCATCGGGGGGTACATCCCCTCCGAGTACCAGTCGAGGTGCCCCGAGATCTCGTACAGCTTGCTCTTGGTGATGTGCGGGGTGTTGACGAACTCGTACCCGCCCTGGACGTGCCGCAGCCGGCTGTAGTGCTCCATCTCCATGCGGATGACGCCGCCCTTGGGGTGGAACACGGCCAGGCCGGAGCCGATCTCGTCCGGGAAGGAGAAGAGGTCGAGCTCGGTCCCGAGCCGCCGGTGGTCGCGACGCTCGGCCTCGGCGATCCGCTCGAGGTAGGCGCGCAGCTCGTCCTTGGTGGGCCACGCGGTGCCGTAGACGCGCTGCAGCTGCGGGTTCTTCTCGGACCCGCGCCAGTAGGCGGCGGCCGAGCGGGTCAGCTGGAAGCCGTTGCCCAGCAGGCGGGTGCTCGGGATGTGCGGCCCGCGGCAGAGGTCCTGCCAGACGACCTGCTCGCTCTCGCGGCCCGCACCGCGCACGTTCTGGTAGATGCTCAGCCCGCCGAGGCCGACCTCCACGGACGCGCCGTCGGCCGCGGTCGGGTCGCCCTTGAGGCCGATGAGCTCGAGCTTGTACGGCTCGTCGCGCATCTCCTTGCGGGCCTCGTCCTCGGTGACGTCCCACCGGCGGAAGGTCTGGCCCTCCTTGACGATCCGGCCCATGACCTTCTCGATCGCCTTGAGGTCCTCCGGGGTGAACGGGGTGTCCACGTCGAAGTCGTAGTAGAACCCGTCGGTGATCGGCGGGCCGATGCCCAGCCTCGCGGACGGGTTGACCTCCTGCACCGCCTGCGCCAGCACGTGCGCCGCAGAGTGCCGCAGCACGGCCAGGCCGTCGGGCTCCTCGATGGTCACGGCCTCGACGACCGCGCCGTCGGGCACCGGCAGGTGCAGGTCGCGCAGCTCGCCGTCCACGCGGGCGACGACGACGTCGCGCCGGGAGGAGTACAGGTCCGTACCCGTCGTCCCCGGCTCCACCGTGGTCGCGATCCCGTCGACGGTGAGGGTGATGAGCTCGGGCACCGGTACAGCCTCCTTCGTGGCCGCTCGCCCTGGCGGCGAGCCCCTCGATGCTACCGGCGGGCTCGCCGCCCACCGGACCTCATATACACGTCAGGAGGGGCCGGCCCGCTGGGCCGACCCCTCCTGGTCGAGTGGGCGATACCGGACTCGAACCGATGACCTCCTCGGTGTGAACGAGGCGCTCTACCAACTGAGCCAATCGCCCGTCTTCCGCGGTTTCGCCACTCGCGACACGCCGGGTGCCACTAATGCCTGTCGCCCGCGGGTGACTTCGAGGAGGATGCTACCCGGCCGGGCACGAGTTTCCGAAACGGGCTCCTGCAGGTCATCGCATCGAAGTCAAGGGCGGCGCCGTCACCAGGATGGGTGCTGTCACCTCTCGTCCCCGTTCGGGGGCGCGTCCCTCCGGGTGAACTCCCGGTTCCTACCGGGCCAATCGGGCACCTGGCCTGCCATGATGAGACCTCCAGCCCTTGCGAACAGGAGGACCCGATGACGAGCTCGACTTACGACGTCGTCGAGGTCGTCGCCATGCAGCTCATCGGTTCCGACGCCAGCGTCATCCCGGTGAGCGCCGAGTTCTCCTTCCGGACCACCGATCCCTACACGGTGCGCGCGGTCTTCACCGGCCCGCACACCATGTCGACATGGCTCATCGGCCGCGAGCTCCTCTCCCTGGGGATGCACGCGACGGCCGACGCCCCCGCCGGGACCGGCGACGTGCAGGTGTGGCGTGACGAAGACCCCGACTACACGCTCGTGTCGCTCAGTGGAGTCGAGGGCAGCGCGCTCCTCGCCGCCCCCACCGAGCCCATCGAGAGGTTCCTCGCCGGGACCGAGGCCCTCGTGCCTCTGGGAACCGAGAGCGACCGCATGGAAGGCGAGATCACGGCGCTCATCGCCGCTCTCCTGACCGCCTGACATCCACTTACCGCGACCGGTTCCGCCTGAGGCGGGGCCGGTCGTCGCATGTCCGGACCCGTCAGGGGTCCAGGTCGTCGGCGAGCCTGGCCTGGAACAGGCGCTGCGCCTCCAGCGAGATGGGACCGGCGGCGACGGGCGAGCCGTCGAGGCTGACCACCGGCGAGACGTTGCGGATCGAGCCGCTCATCATCAGGTGCGTGGTGCCGTCCCCGACCCGGTCGAGGACGTCGTAGCGCAGCTCCCCCGGCGCGCCCTCGCGCACGGGCAGGCCGGCCTCGGCCGCCCACTCGAGCAGCAGCTCACGCGTGATGCCGGCCAGGCACCCGCTCGACAGCGGCGGCGTCACCAGCTCACCGCCGAGCTCGACGAACACGTTGGACGCCGTCCCCTCGCACAGGTCCCCGACGGTGTTGGCGAGCACGGCCTCGTCGGCACCCAGCCGGTAGGCCTCGGACACGGCGACGACGTTCTCGGCGTACGACGTGGTCTTCAGCCCGGCCACCGACGAGCGCTCGTTCCGGACCCACGGCACGCGGATCACCCGCGAGACCTCCGACCGCGCGCCTGGTCCCGCGAGCACCAGGACGCTCTGGCGCTGCTCCTCGGGCGCGAACCGGTGCGACCCCAGCGGACCAGGGCCGCCGGTCAGCGTGATCCGCAGCCGTCCCGTGTCCGGGCCTGCGGCGGCGAGCACGGCGGCGACCCCGGCCCGGACCGCGTCCTCGTCGGGCTCGGCCAGGCCGATGCCCAGCGCCGAGCGCGTCAGCCGGCGCAGGTGCCGGGTGAGGGCGAACGCCGTCCCGTCGTAGACGGCGCACGTCTCGAAGACCCCGTCGCCGACGGTCAGCCCGTGGTCGATCCCCGACAGGAGCAGGTCCTCGGGACCGTGCAGACGACCGTTCGACCAGATCACGACACCCATCGGGTCAGTCTGTCACCGGGTGCGACGCCAGCCCCACGAGACGCGCGGCCTTGAGCTCGGTCTCCGCCCACTCCGCCTGCGGGTCGCTCCCCCACGTGATCCCGGCGCCCGTGCCGAAGAGCAGCACGTCGTCGGCCCACCAGAAGGTCCGGATGCCGACGGCCAGCTCCGCGCGCACGGACCCGTCGTCGCCGACCTCGATCCACCCGACGGCACCGCAGTAGGGGCCGCGCGGGACCGCCTCGAGCGCCGCGATGATGTCGAGAGCCGACGACTTGGGCGCGCCCGACACCGACCCCGGCGGGTAGGTCGCGTCGAGCAGCCGGGCCCACAGGTCCGGCGCGCGCGCCACGTCGTCGTCGAGACGCCCCTGCACCGTGCTCACCAGGTGAACGAGGCCGGGGTGATGTTCCTCACCCAGCAGCGTCGTGACCTCGACCGTGCCGGGCGCGCAGACCTTCTGCAGGTCGTTGCGGACCAGGTCGGTGATCATCACGTTCTCGGCGCGGTCCTTGTCGGTCAGCCCGTCCGCTGTCGCGGCCGTCCCCTTGATCGGGCCGGACGACACCACGCCGTCCTCGACCCGCAGGAACAGCTCCGGCGACGCGGTGACCACCCACACCTCGCCGGGCACGTGCACACCGCCCGAGAAGGGCGCGGGATTGCCGGCGTCGAGGACGGCGCCGAGCGCGCGGGCATCGGGCTCTCCCCCGGCCGTGGGCAGCGGCGCGCTCAGCACCCGGCAGAGATTTGCCTGGTAGACGTCACCTTCCTGGATGTGATCGCGCACCCGGCGCACGGCCGCGACGTACCCGGCACGGTCCAGCGACGACGACCACGCGTCGGCTCCGGGCCCGGACCAGGGCGTCGCCGTCGCCGGCCGGGTCGACGTCGTGCGCCCGAACCGCCAGGCGCGCACGCGACCCTCGAAGTCCCCGACGACCGCCCACCACCCCGGCTGCATGAGCCGCTCGGGCCGGGCGCGCACGTCCACGACCTCGACGACGCCGGTCGCCTCGACACCCGCGAACCACGCGACGCCGCGGGAACTCACGATGGGCTCGGGCACCCGCACACGCTACCGATCGGCGCTCGGACACCCGTCGATCCGCACGATCACCCGCCTGCCCGGAGCCAGTTGGACTCTCGCGGAGATCGTCAGTTAGAGTTCGGGACGCACACGGAACACCGGTGAAAACCGGGGGGACGTGCTGTGCGGACGTGGCTCAGTGGTAGAGCATCACCTTGCCAAGGTGAGGGTCGCGGGTTCGAATCCCGTCGTCCGCTCGGAGGCAGACACTCCACATCGGCTGCATGCAGCCGCTGAGGACTGCGGTCTCAGGGTGGAGTGGCCGAGAGGCGAGGCAGCGGCCTGCAAAGCCGTATACGTGGGTTCGAATCCCATCTCCACCTCAAGCAGTACCCGGCTTCACACCGGGCGATTGGCGCAGCGGTAGCGCGCTTCCCTGACACGGAAGAGGTCACTGGTTCGATCCCAGTATCGCCCACCAGCATTGCCGCAGGTCAGGCCACCTTTCCGGGTGGCCTTTCTTGTGCCCTGCCACGAACGTGGCGCCAACCACTGTCGTCGTGCCGCCGCGGTCCGAGACGGGGTCGCCACTCGTGGACGAGCGATATCCCCCACGACGACGAGCGCACGGTGCGACGATCAGCCCATGGCCGATCCTCAGCGCAACGCCAAGACGACCGCGCTGCCGCTATGGACCCCGTCGCTCCCGGCGCTCTGGGTACTCACCGGAGTTGCAGTAGCCGTCGTCATCGGCGCGATCCTCATGCGGACGGTGGGGGTGTGGCTCACCGCCACGTCGTTCGTCATCACGACCACGACGATCTGGATCCGCCGACGCGGTGCGACTCGCGAGTCCTGACAGCTCGACGGCGCGCTGCCACGTGCCAGCCGCCTCGACGACGTGACCGAGCGCGGCGTCGGCAGCGGATCGAGCAGCGCCGCGCCAGGCCGTGTCGACTGACCAGCGGCGCGGGGCACGCTTGAATGAGCCATGGCCCCCGACAGCTCACCCGCCGTCGAGCTCGAGGTCGGGTCGCGCACCGTGCGGCTCTCGAACCCCGAGCGCGTCTACTTCCCCGCCAGCGGCGCGACCAAGCTCGACCTCGCGCAGTACTACCTCGCCGTGGGCGATGGCATCGTGCGCGCGCTGCGGGAGCGCCCGTGCATGCTCCACCGCTACCCCACGGGCGTCGCGGGCGAGAAGGTGCACCAGAAGCGCCTGCCGCGCGGGGCGCCCCCGTGGATGGAGACCGTGGAGCTCTACTTCCCGCGCTACGGCCGCACGGCCGACGAGCTGTGTGTGACCGAGCTGGCCCACGTGATCTGGGCGGTCCAGATGTCGACCGTCGAGTTCCACCCGTGGAACAGCCGCCGGGCCGACACCGAGCGCCCCGACGAGTGGCGCATCGACCTGGACCCGATGCCGGACTGCCCCTTCGACCGCGTGCGGCGGGTGGCCCACGTCGCACGAGAGGTCCTGGACGAGCTGGGCGCGGTCGGCTGGCCGAAGACCTCCGGCGGCTCCGGGCTGCACGTGTACGTGCGGATCGAGCCCGAGCACGGGTTCGCGGACGTCCGCCGAGCGGCCCTGGCATTCGCGCGCGAGGTGGAGCGTCGAGCGCCCGACGACGTCACCACCACGTGGTGGCGCCGCGACCGTGATCCGTCGCTGGTGTTCGTCGACTACAACCAGAACGCGCGCGACCACACCATCGCCTCGGCCTACTCGGTGCGCGGGACCCCCGACGCCACCGTGTCGACGCCGCTGCGCTGGGACGAGATCGACGACGTCGACCCGCACGACTGCACCCTGCGCACGGTCCCGGACCGCTTCGCCGAGCTCGGCGACCTGCACGCCGGCATCGACGACGCGGTGTTCGACCTGGCGCCGCTGCTGCAGTGGGCCGAGCGCGACGAGCGGGACGGGGCATCGGCGCCCCCGGACGACGAGGCCGGCGAGCCGACCTAGGACCGAGGTCCGCCGGCACGTCCGACGAGCCCGGCGCCGTCAGCCCGCGTCGGGCACGTCGGCGGGCCCGGCCTGCTCGACCCGGTAGGCGCGCACCGCGCTGTGCACGGTGGGATAGAAGTGGTCGGGCCCGAACCGGCTGCCCACCCCGAAGCGCACCAGTCGGTCCTTCACCGGGCCCTTCATCTCCGCGAACACCAGGTCGACGCCGAGCGCCGCGAGGTAGTCGTCCAGCTCGACGAGCTCGTCGAGCGCGGTCGTGTCGAGGCCGGTGATCGGCTCCGCGGCGATGATCACGCGGTGCACGGGGGCCGGGGCAGCCGCGACGAGCCCCCGCACCCAGGTGTCGAAGACGTCGCCGTTGGCGAAGAACAGGGGGGCGTCGAACCGCGCGATCACGAGCCCCGGGATGCGCTCGCCCTCGGGGTGGCGGCTCAGGTCGTGGAACCCCGGCACGCCCTCGACGCTCACCAGCTCGGCGCGGTACGGCTCCCATGCTCGGCGGACGAACACGGCGAGCGACAGGGCGACGGCGACGAGGATGCCCTGCAGCACGCCGACGAAGGCCACGCCGAGGAACGCGGCGACCAGCAGCGCCGCGTCGCTGCGGCTCATCCGCACCAGGCGGACGAACGTGCGGACGTCGACGAACGAGGACGCGGCCGAGATGACGACCGCGGCCAGCGTGGCCGACGGCAGGTACGCGGACAGGCCGGGCGCGACCAGCATGAACACGACGATCAGCAGCGCAGCGACGACACCGGTCAGCTGCGTGCGGGCGCCCGCCTGGACCGCGACCGGCGTGCGCGACGCGCTGCCCGAGACGGGGAAGCCGCCCAGCAGCCCGGTCGCGAGGTTGCTCGCCCCGAGCGCACCCATCTCCTGGCTGCCGTCGACGGTCTCCCCCCGGCTGCCGCCGAGCGCGCGCGACAGCACGGTCGTGTCGGCGAACGTGATGAGCGCGATGCCGGCCGCGGGACCGACCAGCGCGAGCGCGTCCCCGGGTTCGAGGCCCGACAGGGCCGGCGAGGGCAGGCCGGTCGGCAGGGCGCCGACGACGGGGATCTGGTCGGCGAGCCCGAGCACGGCGGTCAGGACGGTCGCTCCGACGACCGCCAGCACGATGCCCTGGGCGGTGGCACCGAGCAGGCGCGCACCGACGATGACCGCGAGGGAGCCGACGCCGATCGCCGCCGCCGCGCCGTTGACCTGGCCGTCGGCGACCGCCGTGATCGTCTGACCGAGGTGCTCCCAGACCGAGCCGGAGGGAACCGAGATGCCGAGCAGCTTGGGCAGCTGACCGGCGATGACGACCAGCGCGATCCCGTTCATGTACCCGACACGGATCGGCATCGAGAGCAGCCCGGTCAGGAACCCGAGCCGCAGCACGCGGCCGCCGATGAGCATGAGGCCCATCAGGACGGCCAGCATGCCGGCCAGCGCGACGGTCCGGTCGGTGTCGCCGAGCGCGAGCGGCAGGACCGCGGCGCCGATCATCGGCGCCAGCGACGAGTCCGGCCCGAGCACGAGCACCCGCGACGGCCCCACGAGCGCGTAGACGAGCAGCGGGACGATGGTCGCGTACAGGCCCGTGACGGGCGGAAGCCCGGCGGCGGCGGCGTACGCCATGCCCGCGGGGATGGCGACCGCGACGAGCGAGGTCCCCGCGATCAGGTCGGACCGGAGCCATGCCCGCTCATAGCGCCGGGCGACACCGACGCCGGGGAGCAGCCCTGCGACCCGCCCGCGGTCCATCACTCGAGCCTAGGACCCGGCCCCCGACAGCCGGCCAGGGCGCACGTACCCGACACCACTGCCGGCGGGGTCGTGGGCCGCCGCTGCGTCGGGATCGGCCGGCCCACGGACGTGGGCACCTGCCGGCCGGTCGAGGCGCAGCCGCAGTCCTTCTGCGCGGTGCGGGACGACGGCCACCGGGCAGGACGAGTGGTGCAGCGTCGCCTGGCTCACGGAACCGAGGAGCAGACCGGCGAAGCCTCCGCGGCCCCGAGAACCCACGACGACGAGTCGAGCACGCGTGCTCTCGTCGATCAGTGCCTTGCGGGCGTCGCCGTGCAGCACGAGCTTCTCGACGGGCACCGTCGCGTAGGCGCGTCGTCGGGCCTCGAGGTGTCGGAAGACGTTCTGCACGTCGACCCCGTCGTCACCTGGTCCACCGCTGTGCTCGGGAGCCGCGTGGACCGCCCGGAGCGTCGCCCCGTGGGCAGCGGCGCAGACGAGCGCGAGGTCGATGGCCGTCGTGCAGGCGTCGCTGCCGTCGACCCCCACCACGACGGGACCCGACGGCTCGGGGCGCCCGCGCACGACGAGGACGGGGCACCGGCCGTAGGTGACGAGCTCGACGGCGACGGAGCCGAGCACCAGGCCCGAGAACCCGCCGAGCCCGCGGTCACCGACCACGAGCAGGGCGGCGTCGATGCTCGCCCGCAGGAGCACCGGTTCGGGTGCGCCGCTGACGACGTGTCCGTCGACCGTGACGTCGGGTGCCACGCTGCGGGCGCGGTCGACGCCCTGCTCCACGATGCGCTCCGCATCCCGTCGGAGCCCGCCGACGGGGACGGTGTCGGGGGCGGGGACGACGGGGGCCCGCAGCCCGGGCCAGACGAAGGCGTGGACCACGTCGAGCCGACGGCCCAGCTGTTGCGCCATGGAGGCAGCAGTGTCGACCGCGCGGAGGGCCGCATCCGAGCCGTCGACCCCCACCACCACGGCCTCGACGGCCGCATCAGCCGCGCGCATGACACGTCCCGGCATCCGGCGACGCGACGGTCAGGACGGGTTCGACGAGCCCGTCCGCCTCCGGCCTCCGCTTCCGCAACCGCGCGACCGGGGCGCCGATGACGGCATCCGGACCAGGGAAGAACAGGCCCGTGCGCCCCGAGTCCGACCACCTCACGAGGTACGGCGGCGCGCCCTCGCGACCGCGCACCTCCAGGACCTCGGCGTCCCGGACGGGTTCGCCGAGGTGGCCGCCTGTCACGACGAGCCGGTCACCGACGCTGGCCTTCATGTCGTCCTCCGCCCGGTCGCTCGTCCCACCCGTGCCTCGCCTCGAGCCGACCGTGTCACCCGGGGGGCCACCGCTCCAGGCTGCGCGGCCGGGCGTCGAGCCCACCAGGGCCGGAGGTCCCGCGGCTCCTCCCGCCCGCGCCGGACACCAYGGCACGGGACCAAAGCCTCTACACGCTCCGGGCGCCCTTGGGACCGTGCACCTGAGGGCAGCGCGGGAGGTCGAGGGGAACGTGCGCGGACACGTGCCGCGGCCCGCAGCACGATCACGAGCGCTCGCACGCCCGGTACCGTGGGTGGAGAGACGCACCTCGGCCGCGGTGGTGCTCCAGGGAACGGGGATGGCGTGGCGAGCCCCCTGATGGCGACGAAGCTGCACGTCCCGAAGCCGCGAGGTGGTCTGGTCGCACGCCCACGGCTGCTGGAGCGGATCCGCCGCGGAGCCGACTCGAGACTGGTGCTGGTGTCCGCGCCGGCGGGTTTCGGCAAGTCGACGCTCCTCGCCGAGTGGCTTGCAGGCGCCCCCGGCGACGGGCGCTCGGTCGCCTGGCTCTCGCTCGATGCCGCGGACAACGACGCGGCGACCTTCTGGCGGTACGTCGGCGCGGCACTCCACGGGGCGATCGGCGGCCCGTGCCCGGCTGCGGTGGAGCAGTCGACGGACCTGATGCTCACGACGCTCGTCAACGAGCTCGATGCAGCACCCGGCGACGTGTGGCTGGTCCTGGACGACTACCACCTCGTGGACGACCCGGAGGTGGGCCGGGGCATGACCGTGGTGCTCACGCACCTCCCGCCGCACGTCCACGTGGTGCTGAGCACCCGTGCCGACCCCGACCTCCCGCTCGCTCGCTGGCGGGTGCGCGGGGAGCTGGTCGAGATCCGGGCCGCCGACCTGCGGTTCACGGTCGACGAGGCCGCCGAGTACCTCACCGGGGTCACCGGACTGCAGCTCACCGCCGGGGACGTCGAGGCGCTGGAGGAACGCACCGAGGGGTGGATCGCCGCGCTGCAGCTGGCCGCGTTGTCGCTCCAGGGGCGCGACGACGTCGGCGGGTTCATCGCCAGGTTCACCGGGACCGACCGGTACCTCGTCGACTACCTCGTGGAGGAGGTGCTCGCGCAGCAACCCGAGGCGGTGCGCGAGTTCCTGCTGCGCTCGGCTGTCCTCGACCGGCTCACCGGGCCGCTCTGCGACGCCGTCGTCGGGGGTGACGACGGACGCGACCTGCTCACGAGGCTCGAGCGGGCCAACCTGTTCCTCGTCCCCCTGGACGACCAGCGAGAGTGGTTCCGCTACCACCACCTCTTCGCCGACGTCCTCCGTGCGCACCTGCACGCCGAGCGGCCGGACCTGGTCCCTCGCCTGCACCAGAGGGCCAGTCAGTGGTACGAGGAACACGGCTTCGCCGACGACGCGGTCCGGCACGCCCTGGCTGCGGGCGACGTCGACCGGGCCGCCTTCCTCATGGAGCTCGCCGTGCCGGCCATCCGTCGCGACCGGCGCGAGGCGACGCTGCTCACCTGGCTCGAGGAGCTGCCCGATGACGTCGTCCGGAGCAGCCCGGTCCTCAACGTCTTCTTCGGCTACATGCTCATGGCGTCGGGCGACCTCGACGCGTTCGAGCCGCGACTGGACGACGCGGAACGCCTGCTGGGCGCCGCCCCGGCCGGGCCGGATCCGCGGTGGGCGCAGACCGAGGAGCTCCGCACGTTGCCGGCGACGATCGCCATCTACCGCGCGTCCCTCGCGCAGGCGCGAGGCGACCTGGCGGGTACGGCGGAGCACGCCCGGCGCGCTCTGGTGCTGGCCGGTCCCGACGACCACCTCGCGCGAGGCGGCGCCGCGGGGTTCCTGGCCCTCGTCGCCTGGGCGCGGGGCGACGTCTCGAGCGCGCTGGAGACGTTCACGCAGGCGGTGGCGAGCCTGCACGCGAGCGACAACCTGGTCGACGAGCTGACCAGYACCGTCGTGCTGGCGGACATGTGGCTCGCGGCGGGCAGGCCCAGCGCGGCTCGCCGGCTCTACGTGCGCGCGCGGCAGGTCGGCGAGGCGAGCGGCGGCCGGGCGCTGCGGGCGATGCCCGACCTGCACGTCGGCCTCAGCGAGCTGGACTACGAGAGCGGTGACCTCGCGGCCGCACGGGAGCACCTCGAGAGCGCGGAGGCCTTCGGCGAGGCAGCGGCGATGACCGAGCGCCGGTACCGGTGGTTCGTGGCGATGTCGCGGATCAGCGGCGCCGAGGGCGACCAGGAGGCGGCGATCAGCCTCCTCGAGACGGCGGAGCAGCTCTACCTGCCCGGGTTCTTCCCGGACCTGCGACCCGTCGCGGCGATCCGGGCCCGCGCCTGGATCGCTCAGGGGCGACTGTCGGAGGCCGGCGACTGGGCATCCGAACGCGGCGTGGCCGCCACGGACGAGGTCGCGTACCTGCGCGAGTTCGACCACCTGACCCTCGTGCGGCTGCTCGTCGCGAGCCACCGGGAGCACCCGGACGCCGACGCGCTCGGCGAGGCGCTCGGCCTGCTGGCCCGGCTGCACGAGKCGGCCGCCGCCTCGGGACGGGCCGGGAGCCTCGTCGAGATCCGGATGCTGGCCGCGCTGGCGCACGAGGCGCTGGGTGATCGGGGGCGGGCGCTGGAGGCCCTCGGGCAGTCCTGGGCCGACGCTCCCGAGCCCACGGCCTATGTCCGACTCTTCCTGGACGAGGGCGAGCCGATGCGTCGGCTGCTGCACGCCGCCGAGCTCCAGGGCTCCGCCGGCGAGCACCCGCGTCGCCTCCTCGGCCTCGGCACCGCGCCGGACKACGGGACGCYGCTCGGCCCGTCGTCCGCGGAGCAGCTGAGCGAGCGGGAGCTCCAGGTGCTGCGGCTGCTCGACAGCGAGCTGACCGGTCCGCAGATCGCCCGCGAGCTGTTCGTCACGGTCAACACCCTGCGCAGCCACACCAAGCGCATCTTCACCAAGCTCGGGGTCACCACGCGTCGGGCGGCGGTCAGCCGCGCGCGGGAACGCGGCCTGACGTAGCCGGTCGGGCAGTCGATCTCACATCGTCGTTCACATGATGTGGTGATGCCCGGCCACCACGTCCGTCCCTAGCGTTCGAGTCACCCCGCGGCGCACCGCCCCGGACCTCGAACAGGAGCCGGACATGACCATCACCACGACCACCCTCACCCKCGCCGCCGGTGCTGCCGCCGTCGTCGGGGGCCTGCTGTACATCGGCGTGCAGATCAACCACCCGCACCTGGACCTCGACTTCATCTCCACGACCGAGTGGAAGCTGCGCCAGTCCATGAAGATCGCGTTCGCCACCCTGTCGCTCGCCGGCATCACCGGCATGTACCTGCGCCAGGTGAGGCGCACCGGGCTGCTCGGCCTGATCGGGTACGTCGTGCTCGCTCTCGGCTTCGTCTTCATGGTGAGCATCGAGGTCACGGGTGCGGTCGTCCTGCCCGCCATCGCTCACTCCTCACCCGGCTACGTCTCCGACATCCTCGCCGTGGCGGTTCCCGGCGGGCATGCCACCGGCGACATCGGCCTGATGGGGCTCCTCATCAACCTCGACGGCGTGCTCTACCTGGCCGGCGGCCTCCTGTTCGGCATCGCCCTGTTCCGCGCCCGCGTCCTCGCCCGGTGGGCCGCCGCGCTCCTCGCCCTCGGCGCCGTCTCCACCCTCGCCATCCCCCTGCTCCCCCAGGTCAACTTCCGGCTGTTCGCCATCCCTACCGGGGTCGCGCTGGTCGGCCTGGGCTACTCCCTGTGGCGCGACCAGCGCACCGCGGCTGCTGTCCCCCTGCCGGACGCGATGAGCCCGCGGCTCGACACGGCCGGCGCCAAGTGACCGATCACGCGGCATGCCGCCCCACCCGGTCGACATCGTCGACGGGGTGGGGCTCTGCGCTGCCGACGGCCGTGGTCGCGTGACGCGCCGATTCGGTCCCGGGACCGCGGCCGTGTACGCGCTGCGGGTAGCCGGACACCTCGACGACCGCTGGTCGCAGCGGTTCGAGRACCTCACCCTGACCCGCGAGCCGGACGGCACGACGAGCCTCATCGGCACCGTGGCCGACCAGGCGGCGCTGCACGGGCTGCTCGCCGGGGTCCGCGACCTCGGTCTCACCCTGATCTCGGTGACGATCGTCGAGCTCCCCGGAGCCACCGGCCCGAGGCCCGACGCCCACTCCGGTCAGGTGAGGCGGAGGCCCGCCATGCCGCCGTCGACCGCGAGGATCGTCCCCGTCGTCGACGACGAGAGCGGCGACGCCAGATAGGCGCAGGCGTGCGCGACCTCGGCCGCGGACACCAGGCGCCCCATGGGCTGACGCGCCCGGAGCGCGGCCGCCGCGGCCTCGGCGTCGGGGGCGGCCGCGAGGAGTCGCCCGACCCACGGCGTGTCCGCGGTGCCCGGCGTGACGGCGTTGACGCGGATCCCCTCGCGCACGTGGTCCGTGGCCATCGCCAGGGTCACCGCCGCCACCGCACCCTTGCTCGCCGCGTAGAGGGCCCGGTTGGGCACGCCGACGCTGGCGACGACGCTGCACACGTTCACGATCGCCGCGTGCTCCGACGTGCGCAGGTGCGGGAGGGCCGCACGGCTCACGCGGGCGAGGCCGACGACGTTGACGTCCAGGACCCTGTGCCACTCCTCGTC
>NZ_JBFULZ010000040.1:0-25666 GCF_054049635.1 Cellulomonas sp. P5_C6
TCGTGCGCGTGTCGGCAGCGCCCGTCTGGGCGGCCTCCGCGAACCTGACCTGCTGGTCCGCCAGGGTCACGGACACCTCGTAGGGCTGGCTCGAGGCGTGCCCGGTGCCGTTGGTGACACCTACCAGCAGCGCACCGGCCGCCGCGGCGGGGACGACCACGTGCTCGCTGACGTTGGTCCCGGCGTCGTCGGCCCGGCCGATCACCTGACCCTGGGCGTCGCGCACCTCGAGGACGGGGTCGAGCTCCTGGTCCTCGTCGGCGTACGGCAGGTCGACGCGGACGTCGTACCACCCGGCAGCGGGCACCGGGGCGCGGTACCAGTCGACGTCGCCCTCGGGCGCCAGCGTGCCGTCGGCCCAGCCGCCGGTCATCGCGCGGGCGCGTGCGGCGCTGTCGTCGCCACCCCCGGGGTCGCTCGCCGCCCGGTCGAGCGGGACGGACACGGCGGCGCGGACCGGGTCGTTCACCGTCACGGCCGCGGCCGCGTCGAGCACGCCGGACCCGTAGTAGTCGTCCACCCCGCGCGGGCCCGCGTCCCGGGCGGTCGACACCAGGGCGGCCTCGACCTGGGCCGGGGTGCGGGTCGGGGCATGTGCGAGCACCAGGGCGGCGGTGCCGCTGACCTGCGGGGCGGCGAAGGACGTACCCGAGCCCGACGCGTACCCGCCGTCGAGCGCCGGGCCGACGATGGACCAGCCCGGGGCCGTGAGCGAGACCCAGTCGCCCCAGCTGGAGAACGAGGTCAGGGCGCCGTCGTCGTCGGTGGCGCCGACGGCGAGCAGGCCGTCGATGTCGGGGGCGTACGCGGCCGGGAAGAACGGCGTCTCGGTCCCGTCGTTGCCGGCGGCGGCCACCACGACGACGCCCGCGGCGACCGCGCTGACGATCGCGGAGCGCAGCAGCGGCGCCACCTCGGGGCCGCCGAGGGACAGGTTGATGACGTCCGCGCCGTGCGCGACCGCCCAGCTGATCCCCTCGGCGATCGTCTCGTCGTTGCCGTTGCCGGTCTCGTCCAGCACGCGCACCGGGAGGATCTTCGCGCCGTAGGCGGTGCCGGCGATGCCCTTGCCGTTGTTGCCGTGGGCGGCGACGATCCCGGCGACGAGCGTGCCGTGGCCGTGCTCGTCCGTCGCGTCGGAGTCGCCGTCCACCAGGTCGATCCCGGGCAGCACCGAGCCGGTCAGGTCCTCGTGGGTGGCCGAGACGCCGGTGTCGAGCACCGCGACGACGACGCCCGACCCGGTGGAGACGTCCCACGCGCGGGGCATCCGGGTCAGGTCCATGTAGGGCCAGGTGTAGGAGAGCAGCGGGTCGTTGGTCCACGCCGTCGCGTGCCGCACGTGGTCCACCTGGACCTCGGCCACGCGCGGGTCGTCGGCGAGCGCGTCCGCGACGGTCTGCGGGTCGTCGTCGCCCACGGCGACCTCGACGAACCCGGTGCCGGCGATCGTGCCCTCACGGCTGCCGCCGACCGAGGAGAGGGCGGACCGCTGCTGGGAGCTCGTCGTGCTGTCGGCGAACCGGACCAGCACGTGCCCGGGCGCGTACCCGTCCGCATCCGACGGCTGCGGGTCCGCGGCCACCGCGACCGGGCCGCGGTCGGTCGGCCGCTCACCCGTCGTCGGGTCGATCGGCGCCGGCGCCGCAGCACCCGCCGAGGGCACCAGCCCCAGGGTCAGACCCAGTCCGAGGGCGACGGCGAGGACGGGGCGCAGACGGGGAGGCACGAGGGGATCATCGACCATCCGGACGGACGACTTGAGCGATTTGGCGGGATCTGCCCGGCGTCAGCCGCGGAGCGTCATGGTGAACGCGCCCGAACGTTCCTCGCCCGGGTCCAGGACGAACACGCCGGTGCCGGGCACCCCGGCGGCGTGCAGCGAGAAGCCGTTGTTCACGTTGGTCACCGGCTCGACCGCGAAGTAGGACCGGCGCCGGGGCGCGTAGACGACCAGGTGCGCGAACACGGGGTCGGCGTGCAGGTCGATGTTCACGCCGAGCTCGTCGTAGCTGATCCGCACCGGCGCGCCGGGCTCCCAGGCGGTGAGCACGTCGTCGACGAACGCCGAGCCGAGGGGGCGGGCCACCCGGAAGTCGGCGCGTCGCGGGACGGTGCCGGCCGGGCCGCTGGCGAGCGCGTTGACCAGCGAGTAGCCCTTCTGCGCGGGCACCTGCAGGACGGGCTGGCCGGGCGTCAGGGGCGACTGCGCGCCGACCGGGGACAGCGTCCGCTGCAGGTACGGGTGGTGCCCGAAGCCGGCCGGGAAGGGCTCGACGTCGATGTTGCGCAGCGACGTGCCGACGGTGAGCCTGTCGCCGGTCAGCCCGTACGTGATCTGCGCGCGAAACTTCCAGGGGAAGTTCACGCCGATCAGCTCGGAGGTGTCCAGCTCGAGCACCACGCGGGACTCGGACCGCTCCACCACCGTCCAGGCGGCGTGCCGGGCGGCGCCGTGGATCGCGGTGCCGTCGGCGCCGTTGCGCTGCAGCTGCCAGGTGCGGCCGCCGAACGGCAGGACGCCGTCGCTGATCCGGTTGGACCACGGGACCATCGGGAAGCTCGAGCACTTCTCGGCCTCGCCCAGCACGGTCCTGCGGGTGGGGCGCAGCAGGTCGCGCCACACCCCGTCGGCCGTGCGGATGCGTCCGCCGGCGATCGACGCGCCCGTCGCCGGCAGCACGTCGATCTCCCACGACCCGTTGCGGATGGTGACCACCCGGCCGCTCTGCTCGAGCGCCGGCGCGAGCGCCTCGATCTCCTGGACAGCCGTCATCGACGTTCCTCGCCCGACCCCGCCGGGGTCAGACGGTGACCTCGACCCGGACGACCTGGCCCGCGGCGGCGTAGGGGACGAGGTTGCCCTCGACCGGCGTGCCGTCGACGGTCAGGCGCCCACGCGCACCCTCCGCCCCGGAGTTGGTCACGTGGATCTGGTACGTGGCGCCGCGGGCGACGCGCGTGACGGTGTAGTCGGCGACGTCGGGCCCGATCTGCGGGTCGACCACCAGGCCGTCGTAGTCCGGGCGCACGCCGAGCAGGTACTGCGACACCGCGACGAAGTTCCACGCCGCCGTGCCCGTCAGCCACGAGTTCTTGGCCTCACCGGCGCGCGACGCCTCCTTGCCCGCGATCATCTGCGCGTACACGTACGGCTCGAGCTTGTGCGTGTCCGAGATCTCCTCGCGGTACGCCGGCGTGATCCGCTTGTAGTAGTCGAACGCCTTCGCGCCGCGGCCCACCACGGTCTCGCCGATGATCACCCACGGGTTGTTGTGGCAGAAGATGCCGCCGTTCTCCTTGTACCCGGGCGGGTAGGTGGAGACCTCGCCGAGCTCGATCTGGTACGTCGTGTACGCGGGGTACTGGAGCACCAGGCCGTGCGGGGTGCCCAGCATCTCGCCGACGGAGTCGAGCGCCTTGATGGCCGGGGAGTCCTTGGAGGTGCCGTCCACGCCGATCCCCGCCATGACGGCGAAGCCCTGCGGCTCGATCCAGATCTTGCCCTCGGGCTTGGCGTCCGTGCCGATGGGGTTGCCGTAGTAGTCGTAGGCGCGCAGGAACCACTCGCCGTCCCAGCCGTGCTCGAGCACCGCGGCGCGGACCTCGTCGACGACCTTGCGGGCCTGCGAGGCGACCTCGGTGAGACCCCGGCGGGAGGCGAGCTCCGCGAACTCGGCGCCGTAGAGGACGAACTGCGCGGCGATGAACACCGACTCGGCGTGCCCGCCGGCCTGGTTCTCCGTCGTCTGGAACGACTCGCCCGGCGTGGTCGAGAAGCAGTTGAGGTTGAGGCAGTCGTTCCAGTCGGCGCGGCCGATCAGCGGCAGGCCGTGCGGGCCACGGTTGTCCACCGTGAACTGGAACGAGCGGACCAGGTGCTCGAAGAGCGGCACCTCGGACCCGGGCTCGTTGTCGAACGGCACGGGCTCGTCCAGGATCGCGACGTCGCCGGTCTCCTTGATGTACGCGGCCACGCCGGCGATGAGCCACAGCGGGTCGTCGTTGAAGCCCGAGCCGATGTCGTTGTTCCCGCGCTTGGTCAGCGGCTGGTACTGGTGGTACGCCGACCCGTCCTCGAACTGCGTGGACGCGATGTCGATGATGCGCTCGCGGGCCCGCTCCGGGATGAGGTGCACGAAGCCCAGCAGGTCCTGGTTGGAGTCACGGAAGCCCATGCCGCGGCCGATGCCGGTCTCGAAGAACGACGCCGAGCGCGACATGTTGAACGTGACCATGCACTGGTACTGGTTCCAGATGTTGACCATCCGGTCGAGCTTCTCGTCGTCGCTCGTCACCGAGTACGTCGACAGCAGGCCGGTCCAGTGCGCGCGCAGCTCCTCGAAGGCGGCGTCGGTCTGCTCGGTCGTCGCGAAGCGGCCCAGCAGCGCGTGCGCGGGCTCCTTGTTGATGATCTGGTGGGCGTCGTCGGCCCACTTCTGCTCGTCCGGGTTCTCGACGTAGCCGAGCACGTAGGTGAGCGCGCGGGACTCGCCGGGCTCCAGCGTGAGCTCGACCGAGTGCGAGCCGATCGGGTACCAGCCGGACGCGACCGAGTCGGCGGACGTGCCGCTGCGCGGGACCGTCGCCTCGCCCAGGCCGTTGTAGGCGCCGACGAACGTGTCGCGGTCGGTGTCGAAGCCCGAGGCGTGCGTGTTCACGCCGTAGACGGCGTAGTGGTCGCGGCGCTCGCGGTACTCGGTCTTGTGGAAGATGGCCGACCCGTAGGGGCCGTCCTGCTCGACCTCGACCTCCCCGATGGACAGGTTGCGCTGGTAGTTGGTCTGGTCGTCCTGCGCGTTCCAGAGGCAGAACTCGACGAACGAGAAGAGGCCGATCGTCTTGGTCGCGTCGGACGTGTTGGTGACCGTGACCTTCTGGATCTCCGCCGTCTCGCCGATCGGCACGAAGAACAGGGTCTCGACCGAGATCCCGCGGCGCTCGCCCGTGATGCGCGTGTAGCCCAGGCCGTGGCGCGTCTCGAAGTGGTCGAGGTCCGCCTTGACCGGCAGCCACGACGGGGTCCACACGTCGCCGCCGTCGTTCACGTAGAAGTACCGGCCGCCCGCGTCCGCGGGGATGTTGTTGTAGCGGTACCGCGTCAGCCGGCGCATCTTGGCGTCGCGGTAGAACGAGTACCCGCCGGACTGGTGCGAGATGAGCGAGAAGAACTGCTCGGAGCCCAGGTAGTTGATCCACGGATAGGGCGTGTGAGGCGTCTCGATGACGTACTCGCGTGCCTCGTCGTCAAAATGGCCGTACCGCATGGACTTGCCCCTCGAGTGCTCGGCAGTGGCGCCTGCTCCTCCCGACATCCTCCCGCTGCAGTGCGGGCGGCGCGTCGTGACCAAGGCGCGATATCATTGTGCGAGAGCGCTCCCACACAACTCTCGGACGAGAGCATAGCCGCCCGCGTCGGATGGTGGAACGGGCGGGCAGGACGACGAGGAGAAATCGCGCGTCCGGGCGGCCTCCCGGTCCACGACCCGGACCTGCCCGGGACGCACGGCCGGGCGGACTACCGTGGCCCCGTGCTGCTCTCCGACCGTGACATCAGGGCCGAGCTCGAGTCGGGCCGCGTGGCCCTCGACCCCTACGAGCCCGCCATGCTCCAGCCCTCCAGCATCGACGTGCGGCTCGACCGGTACTTCCGGCTGTTCGACAACCACAAGTACCCGTTCATCGACCCCGCGGCCGACCAGCCGGACCTCACGCGACTGGTCGAGGTCTCCCCGGGCGAGTCCTTCGTGCTGCACCCCGGCGAGTTCGTGCTCGGGTCCACCTACGAGGCCGTGACGCTTCCCGACGACATCGCCGCCCGGCTCGAGGGCAAGTCGTCGCTCGGGCGCCTCGGCCTGCTCACGCACTCGACCGCCGGCTTCATCGACCCCGGCTTCTCGGGTCACGTGACGCTCGAGCTGTCCAACGTGGCGACGCTGCCGATCCTGCTGTGGCCCGGCATGAAGATCGGCCAGATGTGCTTCTTCCGGCTGTCCTCGGCGTCCGAGCACCCGTACGGCTCGTCGGAGTACGGCTCGCGATACCAGGGGCAGCGCGGCCCGACGGCCTCGCGGTCCTGGCAGAACTTCCACCGGACGGACGTCTGAGCCATGGCGAGCCTGCCTCGCCTCCGGGCCGAGGACCCGACGCTGCGGTCCCGCCACATCCTCGCGCTGCCCGAGGACGTGGGTGCCGACGAGGTCGAGGTGCTGGCCGTCAGCCGGTTCGCGCAGGCGCGGTGGGAGGACGGCGACCTGCCCCAGCCCCGCGGGATCATGGGGCCGATGACGGCGGCGCTCGGCATCCGGGCGGTCGGCTCGTCGACGACCCCGGCCCGCGCCCTGCGGCTCGCGCGGCTGTCCACGCTGACCGGCCCGTACCGGGTGGAGGCCGACGACGCGGTCAGCCTCGGCCTGCCGACGACGTCGACCCTCGCCTACGTGCTGGTCGCCCCCCGCGAGCGCGGCGACAAGCCGTACCCCGGCGGTGACCGCGACGGGCTCAAGCGCGCGTTCCCCGAGGGGATGCCGATCCGCGAGGAGGAGCGCGTCCTGCAGTGGCTCGTCGCCGCCGCCCGCCGGCTGGGCGGCTCCGTGCGCATCGGCGAGCACGGCACCGTCCTGACCCCCGACGTCGACAGCGCGATCGACCTGACCGTGCTGTCCGACTCGTGGCTCGAGCCCGACGAGGCGCTGGCCGTGGTGCAGTCCGTGCTGCCGCGCGCGCGGCTCAGCGAGGCGACCGGCACCTGGACCGGACCGCTGCCCGGGGTCGGGCGGGACGCCGGCGGCCGTCCCGGGTGGGTGGCCGAGGCCGGCGGCCGCGGGCTGTCCGCCGCGCTCGAGCAGCACGGCGTGGAGGACGAGACCGAGCGCAAGCGCCTGATGGACGAGGCCGACGCGTACGACGAGATCATGATCGCCGTGCCCCCCGCGCCCGAGGCCTACGGGGTGCTGGTGGACCTGGGCCACGACGGGACCCTCTCCGTCGAGGCCGGCGCCGAGACCACCCTGCCGCCCCTGATGCGCGGCCTGCCGTGGACCGTCGGCGGAGTCGTCGCGTACCGCGTGCACTGGGAGCCCCCGTTCATCGAGGAGCTCGAGGCCGAGCGGCCGTCGTTCGAGCACCGCGTCGCCCGGTCGCGCGCCGCCCCGCTGGTGCAGTCCGTCGCCCGCGCGGTGCACGGCGCGATCGGCGGGGAGATCGCCGACGAGGCCGACTTCCTGGTGGACCCCGAGGACGTGTGACCGCGCGGACGAGTGCGGGGATCCTGCTGTTCCGGCGGGCGGCGGGGCTCGAGGTGCTGCTCGGGCACATGGGCGGGCCGTTCTGGGCGCGCAAGGACGCGGGTGCCTGGACGATCCCGAAGGGCGAGCCGGCTCCCGGGGAGGACGCGTACGAGACGGCCCTCCGGGAGTTCGCCGAGGAGCTCGGGGTGCCGGCACCCGCGTCGGACCCGGTCCCGCTCGGCGACGTGAGGCAGAGCGGCGGCAAGGTCGTCACCGCGTGGGCGCTGGAGGGGGACCTCGACGTGTCCGCGATCGCGAGCAACCTCGTGGAGATCGCCTGGCCCCCGCGGTCGGGGCGGACGATGCTCGTCCCGGAGCTCGACCGGGCCGGCTGGTTCGCGCCCGACGAGGCGCGGCGGCTTGTCGTGACGGCTCAGGCGGCGTTCGTCGACCGGCTGGAGGACGCGCTCAGGTGAGGTGGTCGAAAGCGCCGTCGACCCAGCCGATGTGGCGGTCGGCGGAGCGGCGGACGACGTCCTTGGCGTCGTCGGCGATGACGTTGGCGAAGTTGCCGTAGAGCCGGTCGAACTCGAGGGTCTCGAGGTGGTCGGCGACCCGGCGGGCGACCGCACCCGAGAGCGGCAGGTGGTTGGGGTAGCTGCGCATGAAGGCGACCGACTTCCGGTCGGGGTTGGCGAAGACCGTGTCGCCCGTGAGCAGGACGCCACGGCCGCCGGCGCCGGCGGKCCAGTGSRCGATCGCGCTGCCGGGGAAGTGGCCGCCSGGCTGGCTCAGGGTSACGCCSGGCAGGAYCTCCAGCKGSCCGGACCAGAAGCGGATGACGGGGTCCGGGCGGTTGACCCAGCGGGCGTCGGCCTCGGCGACCAGCACCTCCGCGCCACCCAGCGCCCGGCTCCACTCGACCTGTGCGCCGAACATGTGCGGGTGGCTGGCGGCGATGTACCGGACCGGGCCGTGCTCGGTGATGGCCGCCACGGCGTCGTCGTCGAGGAAGCCGATCGGGTCCCAGAGGAGCGAGCCCTCGGGGGTGACCAGCAGCTTCGACTGCTGGCCGATGCCGGCGCCGGGCGTGCTGGTGACCGCGAACAGGTCGGGCTCCAGCGGCGCGACCGACGCCGTGTAGCCCTGCGACCGCAGCTCCTCCAGCGTGGTCCAGCGCTGGCCCGCGGCGGGGACCCACTGGCGTTCGTCGTCGCAGATCGCGCAGACGTCGAACCGTTCGGCACTCTCGACGGCGCACGTGGCGCAGATCCAGAAGCTCATGCGATCACGCTAGCCGGAGGTACAGGTCGCGCAGCAGGGCGATCTCAGCGCCGTGGTGGACGACCTCCTGGTTGACCCACCACACGATGTCGAGGAACCGGTCCTCCGGGTCGGAGCCGTACGGGTAGGCGCTGTAGCCGACGGTGTCGAGGGCGGCGTCGTCGGCCCGCAGCAGGGTCGCGCGCCAGGCCTCCGACGCGGCCCGCAGGCCGGCGATCGCGCCCGCCGCCTCGCCCTGCGGCCGGTCGAGCTCCTCGGTCCGGGTGCGGCTGCCGTCGGTGTGGTCCGCGCGGCCGGCCAGCATGTCGGTGAGGTGGTCGATGCGCCACGCGATCGTGGTGACCGGCGGCGGCCACGGGTGCGGGCGGCCGCCGTCGCGACCCCACTCACCCGATCCCACCAGGACCGTCGCGCCGACGCCCGGCCCGTCGGCGTGCCGGCGGACCGACCAGCTGCCGGGGACGGGTTCCCACAGCAGCTCGGCGTCGGTGAGCGGGGGGACCTCCACCTGCTCGCCGTCGCCGCTGTCTATCGTCGGGCCGGTGAGGCKGTGCAGCAGGCGTTCGCGGGCGAAGTCGTACTCGGCGAGCAGAGGGGCCAGGCGGGCGGGAACGGTCATGGGTCGACGGTTCTCCTCGGCGACGACCCGTGCAACCAGATTCAGGAGAGGCCGAGCGCCTGCAGGGTCGCGGGGGCGAGGAGGACCGTGTTGGTCGGCGACGCGACCGCGTGGCCGTCGACGACCGTGTAGAAGCCCTGGTCGGCGTTGACCGGGGTCGGCGGGACGTCGCCCGCCACGTCGGCCAGGTCGTCGAGCAGGATCACGTACTCGCCCCCGACGGCCAGGCCCTCGGGCGGGTCCTCGCTGCCGGTCGTGTAGCGGATCTCGAGCGTGCTGCCCGGCTCGACGGAGCCCTTGGCCGCGGCCGTGACCTCGACGGTCGCGACCTCCTGCGGGAAGCCCTCGGAGTCGTCGGCTGTGATCGAGGAGAACGTGCCGCGGACGATGAGGTCGGCCGTGCCCTCGAGGTCGGCCGTCGTCGCGTAGGAGGGGTAGTCACCGCTGCCGCCGACCACGTCCTGCGGCGGGACCAGCCGCGTCAGCAGGACGATGACGACGACCGCGACGACGACCCCCGCGACGACCCCGATGATCCAGCGCCACGTCCCGCGCGTCACGCCGGCTTCACCACGCACCACTCGTTCCCCTCGGGGTCGAGCAGGACCTGGAACGAGCCGGCGGTGTCGACGTGGACGTCGCCGACCCGCGTCGCGCCCAGCGTCTCCGCCTGCGCCGTGGCGTCGGCGATGTCCGCGACCTCGACGTCGAGGTGCACGCGGTTCTTCACGATCTTGCCCTCGGGCACGCGCTGGAAGGCGACGCGGGTCCAGCCGGGCGGGTCGACGTAGTGCCAGTCGTCGTCGCGACCCGCGGGCTCACCGCCCAGGACGTCGGCCCAGAAGCGGGCGAGCGCCGGGGGGTTCGCGCAGTCGAAGACGACCTCGTCGATGCGTCCGATCATGCCGCGACGGTAGTGGCCGCGGCCGTCCCCGTCCCGCGTTTCGGGCTACGCCGCGGTCGTCGCCGGGATCGTCCCGCCGAACTGCGTGCGGTAGAGCTCGGCGTAGAGGCCCCCGCGGGCGAGCAGGTCGGCGTGGGTGCCCTGGTCGACCACGCGGCCCGCCTCGATCACGACGATCGAGTCGGCCTGCCGGATGGTCGACAGGCGGTGCGCGATGACGATGCTGGTGCGGCCGACGAGGGCCTCGTCCAGCGCCGCCTGGACGGCGGCCTCCGACTCCGAGTCGAGGTGGGCCGTGGCCTCGTCGAGCACCACGACGTCCGGGGCCTTGAGCAGCAGGCGGGCGATGGCSAGCCGCTGSCGCTCGCCGCCGGACAGCCGGTAGCCGCGGTCGCCGACCACGGTGTGGATGCCGTCGGGCAGGCTGGCGACCAGGTCCGCGATGTGCGCCTGGCGCAGCGCGCGCTCGATGTCGTCGTCGGTGGCCTCGGGCCGGGCGTAGCGCAGGTTCTCCGCGATGGTGTCGTGGAAGAGGTGGGCCTCCTGGCTGACCACGCCGACCGTGGCGCGCAGCGACGCGTGCGTGACGTCCCGCAGGTCGGCGCCGGCGATCTGCACCGAGCCGCGGGTCGGGTCGTACATGCGCGTGACCAGCTGCGAGATCGTCGTCTTGCCCGCGCCGGAGTGGCCGACGAGGGCGACCATGTGGCCTGCGGGGACCGTGAAGCTGATGTCGCGGAGCGTGTCCTCGATCGGCTCGTTGCGCAGGGTGGCGACGGACTCGAGGGAGGCCAGCGAGACCTCCTCGGCGCCCGGGTAGCGGAAGGCGACGGCGTCGAGCCGGACGGACGCGCCGTGCGCGGCGGTCTGCTCCCGCAGGTCGATCGCGTCCGGCTTCTCCGCGACCGTCGGYTCSAGGTCCAGCACCTCSAGCACGCGCTCGAAGCTGACCAGSGCSGTCATSACGTCGACCTGSACGTTGGACATCGCGGTGAGCGGSCCGTASAGGCGSCCGAGGTAGGCGGTGAGCGCGACGACGACGCCGACSGTSAGCTGCCCGYKGATCGCCATCACGCCGCCCAGGCCGTAGACGATCGCGACCGCCACGCTCGCCAGGGTGGTCAGGCCGACGCGGAACCACGTCGAGTACAGGGCGCGCGTGACGCCGATGTCGCGGACGCGGCCGACGTGCGCGGCGTAGTTGGTCGACTCGCGCTCCGGGTCCCCGAAGATCTTGACCAGGTGCGCGCCGGCGACGTTGAACCGCTCGTTCATGATCTGCGCGGCGTCCGCGTTGAGCTCGTAGCTCTCCCGCGTGATCTTGGCGATCTTCTTGCCGAACCAGCGCGCGGGGAAGACGAACGCGGGCAGCAGGACCAGGCTGAGCAGGGTCAGCTGCCACGACATGCTGAGCATCGCCGCGAGCACGAACACGATGGTCAGCGAGTTGCTCACCACGTTCTGCAGGGTGCTGGTGAAGGCCTGCTGCGCGCCGAGCACGTCGCCGTTGAGCCGCTGGACGAGGGCTCCGGTCTTGGCGCGGCTGAAGAACGCGAGCGGCATGCGCTGCACGTGGTCGAACACCGCGGTGCGCAGGTCGAGGATGAGGCCCTCGCCCACCTGCGACGACACCCAGCGGTCGGCGACCGAGAGCCCGGCGCCCAGGACGGCCAGGCCGGCGACGACGGCGGCGATGCCGAGGACCAGCTGCGTGTTGCCCTTGCTGATGCCGTCGTCGATCAGGGTCTTGAAGAGCAGGGGGGTCACCGCGCCGGCGGCGGCCTCGAGGGCGATGAGCCCGACGAAGACGGCGAGCTTGGCGCGGTACGGGCGCGCGAACCCGAGGATGCGGCGCAGCGTGTCGCGGGTCAGCTTGTGGTCCTGGACCGAGCGGTCCTTGGCGAAGCCGCGCATGTTCGGGTTGCCGGGCATCGACATGCCCACCTCCTGGGTTCTGGTGCGTCCCTGGGAGAACCGGTTGCCGTGCCCCGACGATTCCCTCAGGCGGTGCTGAGGTTAACTCACTATGTGCCTGGATCACAACATGCGGTAGCGTCACCGCCGTGGACGAATCGGGGGAGCTGCTCGAGCTGCTCTACGGAGTGCTGCGCGGCGTCCGCCGCGACGCCGCCGCACGGCTGGAGCTCCAGGGCACCACGCCCGGGCAGCTGCGGCTGCTGCGCACGCTGGAGAGGTGCGACGGGCCGCGCAGGCTCGGGGAGCTCGCGGCGGCGCTGGACGTCGCGCCGCGGTCGGTGACGTCCAAGGTGGACGCGGCCGAGTCGGACGGCCTCGTCCAGCGGCTCCCGGACCCGACCGACAGGCGCGCGACGCTGCTCGAGCTCACACCGTCGGGTCGGGCGATGCTCGCCGCGATCTCCGCCCAGCGGCACGAGGGGGCGGCCGAACGGTTGGGGCGGCTGTCCCCGGAGGACCAGGCGGAGCTGCTGCGGTTGCTGCGCGTGGTCGCCGGCGGGTCGGTCGCGGAGGCCTAGCGGGACGATCGGCCCGGTCCAGGGTCGACCGGCACGTCATCATGGGGACGTGCCCACGACGCCGGACGACGACGAGCTCGAGCTGATCCGTCGCTCCGGCGTGGTGCTGCAGGTCGGGCGGCTGAGCCTGTCGGCCGGCACGGGGGCGTACCGGGTCAAGGCGTCGATGGCGCGGGTCGCCCGTGCGCTGGGCATCGAGCGGCACGAGGCCCACGTGACCCTCACGGAGATCACGACGACGTCGCACCGCGGTGCCAGCTTCCGCACCGAGGTGACCGAGGTCCGCAGCATCGGGGTCGACGTCGACCGGCTCGCGCGGCTGGAGCACCTGGCCGGACGGCTCGACACGGCCGGGACCGCGACCGTCGAGCAGGTCACGACCGAGCTGGACCGGATCGCGGCCAAGCCGCCGCTCTACCCGGTGCTGCTCAACGCGTTGTGGGCCGCCCTCGCCTGCGCGGCCTTCTCGTTCCTCAACAACGGGGGCGTCGTCGAGATCGCCGGCGTCTTCGTCGGGGCGTACCTGGGGCAGGCGCTGCGACGCACGATGCTGCACCGCAAGTTCAACCAGTTCGGCGTCACCATGCTCGCCGCCACGGTGGCGTGCCTCGGCTACCTCGCGTTCGTCACGCTGCTGCAGGCGGTGGGGGTCACGGGCGGACGGCACGAGGTCGGGTACGTGTCGGCGGTCCTCTTCCTCATCCCCGGGTTCCCGCTGGTCACCGGCTTCCTCGACCTGGCCAAGCTCGACTTCTCGGCGGCGGTCGCCCGGCTCACCTACGCGCTGATGATCGTCACGTCGGCCGGTCTCGCGGTCTGGGCGCTCTCGCTCGTCGTCGGCCTCACCCCGGACCCGCCCAGCCCGCCGGCGCTCGCCGCGGGCCCGCTGATCGCGCTCCAGCTGGTCGCCAGCTTCCTCGGGGTGCTCGGCTTCGCGCTGATGTTCAACAGCCCCTGGCGGATCGCGCTCGCGGCCGCCGTCGTCGGGATGGTCGCCAACGTGCCGCGCATCCACCTGGTCGCGGCGTCCGTGCCCCCGCAGGCCGCCGCGGCGATGGCGGCGCTGGTGGTCGGCCTGCTCGCCGCCGTCGTCGCGCCACGGCTCGACGTCCCGCGCATCACCGTCTACGTCCCCGCCGTGACGATCATGGTGCCCGGCGTGCTGGTCTACCGGGCGGTGTTCCACATCTCCAACGGCCGGACGGTCCAGGCCCTCGACTACGGGGTGCAGGCGGCCCTCGTCGTCGCGGCGCTCGCGATCGGGCTGGCCATCGCGCGGATGCTCACCGACCGGACGTGGGCGTTCGAGCGCTGACGCTCACACCTGCTGGGCGCGCTGGAGCCGCGCGTAGCGCCCGTCGGCGGCGAGCAGGTCCTCGTGCGTGCCGACCTCGACCACGCGGGCGTCGTCCAGGACGACGATGCGGTCCGCGGAGCGGATCGTGGACAGTCGGTGCGCGACGACCAGCGTGGTGCGTCCGCGCATGAGCCGGGCGAGGGCCTCCTTGACGGCCGCCTCCGACTCGGGGTCGAGCGCGGAGGTCGCCTCGTCGAGCAGCAGGATGCGGGGGTCGCGGACCAGCGCGCGGGCGATCGCGATGCGCTGGCGCTGGCCGCCCGACAGCCGGGCACCCCGCTCGCCGACGATCGTGTCCCAGCCGTCGGGGAGGGCATCGACGATCTCGGCGGCGTTGGCGTCGACGAGGGCCCGGCGCACCCGCTCGTCCGACACCCGGGGCATGCCGTAGGCGACGTTGTCGCGGATGGACCCCTCGAACAGCACCGACTCCTGCGGCACGACGGACACGTGGGTGCGGACCGAGCGCAGGTCGAGCAGGGCAGTGTCGACGCCGTCGAGCAGCAGGCGCCCGCCGGTCGGCCGCAGGAAGCCGAGGGCGAGGTTGAGCACCGTGGACTTGCCGGAGCCGGAAGGCCCGACGAACGCGACCGTCTGGCCCGCCTCGATGGTGAGGTCGATGCCGTCGAGGGCGTCGGCGGAGGCGTCGGGGTAGCGGAAGTGCACGTGCTCGAGCGTGAGCCGGCCGTCGACGCGGTCCACCACGCGCTTGCCGGCGTTCTCCTCGAGGTCGGGCTCCTGCATGACCTCGGCGATGGAGCGCACCGACTCGAGGCCCTTGGCGCCGATGGGCAGGAGCATGAGCAGATTGGTCACCGAGCCGGTGATGAGCGCGAAGTACGAGCTGAGCAGCACCACCTGGCCGGCGGTGATCGTGATCAGCCCCGTGATCGACACCCAGGCGGCCAGCACCAGGCAGAGGACCCCGAGCAGCTGCAGGCTGACCCAGCTGAGCGACGCGAACCGGCCGTTCAGCACGTCGAGCCGGTAGCCGGCGGAGCGCACGCCCTCGGCGCCGACGGCCACCCGCTCCTCGGCCGTGGCCTCCAGGCCGTGCGCGCGGGTGATCGGCATCAGGGTGGCCATCTCGCCGACGCGGGCGGAGAAGTGCTCGACCTCGCGCCGGAACGACTCGTTGCGCTCCCGCGACCGCTGCGCGAGCACGGCCCGCAGCAGCACGGCGAGCGGGATGGTCAGCGCGTACACCGGCAGGAACTCGGGCACGGCGATCGCAGTCATGACGATCGCGCCGAGCATGACCATCGTGGCGCTCAGCAGCGGGTGCGCGATCTGCTGGAGCATCACCTCGACGTTCTCGACGTCGCGGACCACCTTCGTCTGCACGATCGAGGCGCTCACCCGGCTGTGGAAGCCGATCGACAGGCTCTGCAGGCGGGCCGTGAGCCCGTTGCGCAGGTCCGCGCCGATCTGCCGGACCGCGCCCATGAAGAGCTTGGTCCACTGCACGTGGTTCGGGTAGTTCTGCAGCAGCGCGACGACCGCGACGGACGCCCACAGCCACAGCTCGCTCGTCGGTCCGCCCGCGACCACGACGTCGATGACCTTGCCCGTGATGACCGGCATGAGCCAGAGCGGGACGTCCTTCAGCGTGAAGAACGCCACGGCCGACAGGACCCGGCGCCGGTGTGCCCCGAGCAGGCGGAACACCGAGCGGACCGGGTGGGCGCCGTCGATGTCGACGACCGCGAGGTTCGTGTGGTGGCTGTCGGTCACGGGTTCCATCGTGACATCCGAGGCCTTCGACGGATAGCGCCTTCCGCGAGAGTCGTGGATCGATTCGACCGGGGCGCGCGCGCAGGGCGTCGATCCGGCGACCCCGCACCGTTCGCTACCGTGGCCGGGGTTCTCATGGGGCGTGCCCACCGTCGACGAGGGAGGTCTCCGCGTGGATCAGCAACGGTCCGGCGCCGCAGGCCCGTTGCTGATGCCGTCATGACCGTCTTCCGCGACGCGCTGGGCGTGCCCCACGTCCGAGCCGCCGACGTCCTCGGGCTCGCCCGGGAGCAGGGGCTGGTGACGGCGCGCGACCGCGGCTGGCAGATCGAGGTCGACCGGTGGAAGGCCGAGGGGCGGCTGGCGGAGCGGATCGGGCCCGACGGGGTCGCGTGGGACCTCTTCGCGCGCCGCGCGCGTCTGGCCGACACCGCGCAGCGGGCGTACGCCGCGCTCGGCGACGAGGACCGCGCGTTCGTCGACGCCTACGTGGAGGGCGTGAACGAGGTCCTGGCCGACGAGCCTGCGGAACGTCTCGCGCTGGACGCCCGGTTCGGCTCCGTCACCCCGCACGAGCCGTGGCCGTCCTGGGTGCCGCTCGGGATCATGCACGTCAAGCACGCGCTGTTCTCGACGTTCCCGCGACTGGTGTGGAACGAGCACGTGCGCGCGACGCTGGGCGAGCCGGCGATCGACCTCTTCGACTCGGACGGGACGGCGTCGTCGGGCTCGAACGCTTGGGCGTTGCACGGGTCCCGGACGCTCTCGGGCAAGCCTCTGCTCGCCGGCGACCCGCACCGGATGATCGAGCTGCCGGGCGTGTACCAGCAGGTCAGGCTCGCGTGCGACGACTTCGACGTGCTCGGCCTGGCGTTCCCCGGGGTGCCCGGCGTGCAGCACTTCGGCCACACGGGGTCGGCCGCCTGGGGGATCACCAACGCGATCGCGCACCACGTCGAGGTGTTCCGGGAGCGGCTGTCCGACGACGGGCGGGCCGCGCTCGGGCCGGACGGGTGGGCGCCGGTGAGCCGGCACACGGAGACGGTCCGGGTGCGCGGCGCCGCCGACGTGCCGGTCGAGGTGGTGGAGACCGAGCGCGGGCCGGTGGTGCTCGACGGGCTGAGCGTGCGGTTCCCCGCCCGGGTCGCCTCGGACGTGGGCTTCTCGTGCCTGCTCCCTCTGCTGCGCGCCCGGACCGCCGACGACGTCGCCACGGCCCTGGCGGGCTGGGTCGACCCGGTCAACCGCGTGCTCGCGGCCGACGCCGGCGGGGTGGTGCTCAGCCTCGACGCGGGGCTCGTCGTCACGCGCTCGTGGGACGACCGCCGGCTGCCGCACGACGCCTGGTCCGACGCGGCACGTCCCGCGCCGTGGCACCGGCTGGCCGAGCCCTCGCCCGTGCGGGACGTCGCCGTCGACGCGAACGAGCGACCGGCCGCCGCTTCCCGGGACCTCGGGCGGGCCTACGTCGCGCCGTACCGCGCGCGACGGATCCGCGCGCTGCTCGACGCCGACGTGGACCGCCCGCGCGCGCCCGCCGACATGAGCGCGATCCACGGCGACACGCTGCTGGGCAGCGCCGACGAGCTGCTCGGGTGGGTGCGTCGCGCGGACGACCTCTCGCCCGCGGCGGCCGAGCTGCGTCGCCGGCTGCTCGCGTGGGACGGGCACATGTCCGCGGACAGCGTCGACGCCGGGGCGTTCGCCGCCTGGCGGTCTCGGGCGGCCGTGCTGGTCGCCGCGCACCCGGCCCTCGCGCGCCTGCACGAGCCGCACGGGCGCGGCGCGCTGTTCGACCCGTGGCTCACCGTGGCCGGGCGGGTCGGGGACGCGCTGCCGCAGCTCCTGGCGGCCGCGCCCTTCGGGATCGACGGCGTGGCCGTGGCGCGCGAGGCGCTGGAAGGGGTCGCGGAGCTGGCCGACGAGGCGTGGGGCGAGCGCCACCGGCTGCAGCCGGTCCCGGTGATGCTCGGCTTCCCCGGGCCGGCGGTCGACGCGGTCCCGCTGTCCGGCGACACCGACTGCGTCCGCTGCACGGCGAGCGTGCCGGGCGTGAGCGACGCGTCGTGGCGGGGATCGGTCGCGCGCTGGGTCTGGGACCTCGACGACCGCTCGCGCAGCCGGTGGGGGGTGCCGTTCGGCGCGTCCGGGGACCCGGCGAGCCCGCACGCGACCGACCAGCTGGCGACGTGGGCGTCGGCGCAGACCGTCGAGATCGTGACCGCCTGGGACCGGCTCGAGGAGGAGCCCGGCTAGCGCCAGGCCCCGTCGCCATCGCTCGCGTGAAGACTTTGTCGCGCCCAGCGGAACGAAGTCTTCACGCGAAGACGCACCGAGCCCGGCTAGCGCCAGGCCCCGTCGCGCATGATCCAGCGGCCGGCCAGCTCGTCCTCCTCGCGCCAGACCTGGATGGTCCGCGGCGTGAGCCGGAAGTACGGGTACGGGTCCCGCAGCGACCGCGGCTCGAAGCCGGCTTTCGCGGCGAAGGCGTCCCCGAGCTCGTCGGAGACCTCGGGCAGGACCTCGACCGTCCCCTGGACCAGCACGACGTCGCGCGTCAGCCCGATGCCCACCTGCACGGACGGGTTCGTCGCGAGGTTGTGCGCGGTCGGGCTCGTGCCGAGGGTGGAGAAGACCAGCGCCTCGTCGTGCCAGAGGAACGAGAGCGGGGTCAGGCGCGGTGCGCCGGTGGCCGTGTCGGTCGTCGCGACCCACGCGTCGACGTCGTGGCCGAGACGGTAGAGGGCGTCCTGTCGACGCTGCTCGGTGCTGCGCGGGCCGATCACGGTGCCTCCTTCACGCGGTCCAGCAGGAGCAGGGCGATGTCGGTGACCTCGGGGACGCCGACGGCGTGGGACGCGGCGACGCCGTCGGAGAGCATCACGGTGCAGAAGGGGCAGGCGGTCGCGACGACGTCCGCGCCCGTGGCGATCGCCTCGTCGGCCCGGACCGTGCCGATCCGCGTGCCGATCGACTCCTCCATCCACACGCGCGCGCCTCCCGCGCCGCAGCAGAACGACTGCTCGCGGTTGCGCGGCATCTCGGCGAGCGCCAGCCCGGGGATCGCGCCGAGCAGCTCGCGCGGCGGCGCGTACACCTGGTTGTGCCGGCCCAGGTAGCAGGGGTCGTGGTACGTCACGGTCCGCTCGTCGGTCGAGGGAAGAAGGGTCAGCCGGCCGTCCGCGACCAGGGTGTTGAGCAGCTCGGTGTGGTGGACCACCTCGTACCGGCCGCCCAGCTGCGGGTACTCGCGGGCGATGGTGTTGAAGCAGTGCGCGCAGGTCACGACGATCCGCTGGGCACCGATCTCGTTCAGCGTCTCCACGTTCGCGCCCGCGAGCATCTGGAACAGCAGCTCGTTGCCCGCACGCCGCGCCGGGTCACCCGTGCAGGACTCGCCGTCGCCCAGCACGGCGAAGCCGACGCCGGCGGTGTGCAGCAGCTCCGCGACGGCCTTCGTCGTGCGGATCGCGCGGTCCTCGTACGCGCCGGCGCAGCCGACCCAGAACAGGTACTCGACCTCGGCGGCGGACTCCACGTCGACCCCGACCACGGGCACGTCGAAGTCCAGGCCCTTGGCCCAGCTCAGCCGGTTCCGCGCCGGCAGCCCCCACGGGTTGCCCTGCCGCTCGAGCTTGCTGAACGTGCCGCCCAGCTCCTTGGGGAACGCCGACTCCATGAGCACCTGGTAGCGCCGCATGTCGACGATGGCGTCCACGTGCTCGATGTCGACCGGGCACTGCTGCACGCAGGCGCCGCACGTGGTGCAGGCCCACAGGGCGTCGGGGTCGATGACGCCGGACCGGAGGAGGTCGATGCCCGCGTGGCTCTGGTCCACCGAGCCCGCCTGCAGGTACGGGGCCGTCGCCGCGGCGTGGTCCCGGAGCGCGAGCGTGACGAGCTTCGGCGAGAGGGGCTTGCCGGTCGCCCAGGCCGGGCACTGGTCCTGGCAGCGGCCGCACTCGGTGCAGGTGGAGAAGTCGAGCAGCCCCTTCCACGTGAAGTCCTCGATCGCGCCGACCCCGAGGCGGGCGTCGTCGGGCAGGTCCTCCAGGGCGGAGAGGTCGACTGGCGCGCCGTCCAGCGTCAGCGGCTGCAGCGGGCCGAGCGCGACGCCGCCGGTGGGCTCGCGGCGCGTGTACACGTTGACGATCGCGAGGAACCGGTGCCACGCGACGCCCATGGTGGGCTGCAGCCCGACGACGACGAACCACGACATCGACACGAGGATCTTCACGGTCGCGACGAGGACGATCGCCGTCTCCAGGGTGCTCGTCGCGACCCCGGTCCACGACGAGCCGAACCACGCGGTCAGCGGGAAGTGCCAGGCGCTGGTGGGTGCCAGCGCGTACTCCAGCCCGCGCAGCACGAGCACGCAGAGCACGACCACGAGCACGGTGGCCTCGACGAAGAACGCCTGCCCCTGGTTCGACCCGAAGAACCGCGACCCCCGCTCACGGGACCCGAGCCGGACCCGCAGCGTGATCAGCGCCAGGATGCCGACCAGCGACGCCCACGCGATCGCCTCGATCGCCCACTCGAGCGGCGGGAGGTGCCCGATCAGCGGCAGCGAGAAGGACGGGTCGACCACCTGCCCGTACCCGGTGAGCAGCGTGAGGAACAGCAGCGCGAACGACACCATGACGACCCAGTGCGCGACCTTGACCACCGGCCGGTGCTGGAACCGCCCGTGCCCGAGCACCTCGCGTGCCAGCGTCGCCAGCCGCGGACCCACGGGCGCCCAGCGCCCCGACGCGGGCCGCCCGACCCGGACCGTCCGCACGATGGCGCCCGCGCCGCGCGCGAAGATCGCGACCCCGACCACGGTCGCGACGATCACGATGACCAGGCACACCACCTGCAGCGCATCCACGGCGCCACGCTAGCGGCGCCGAGCCGCCGGTACCGGGGACCTCCGGCCGCGCGCCCCGGCTCGACGACCCGATGTGCGACCCGATGTTCGACCGCGAGGTCGTCAATTGGCGACGAAGTCGTGAGTTGCAGCTACCGAACTCGTCGCCAACTCACGACTGTGCGGGCGACCGCTCGGGCTTCGACCGGGGAGGGCCCCCGCGCCGTGCCGAGCCGCCGGGCGGCGGGCGTGGGAAGAGGTGTGGGAATCCGGTTGGTACAGTCTTGACCAAATCATCAGTGCATCGCGGGGGCGCCGACGACAGCCGCCGCGCATGCTCGGACCTGCACCGCCTACAACAGACCCACCCCCGTCGACCCGCCCTACAGGACGGAGCCGGACGTGCTGCTGCTGCTCGCCGTTCAACTCGCCGCAGCCGTCGTCGCGCCCCTGCTCGTCCGGTGGATGGGTCGCAAGGCGTTCTGGGTGCTGGCCCTCGCGCCGGCCTCCGCGGCCGTCTGGGCGCTGTCCTGGACGTCGCAGGTGCAGGCCGGGAACGGTCCCGTCGAGCAGGTCGAGTGGATCCCCGCGCTGGGGCTGGAGCTGACGTTCCGGCTGGACACGCTGTCGTGGCTGATGACCCTGATCGTCGGCGGGGTCGGCGCCCTCGTGCTGGTCTACTGCTCGGCGTACTTCAAGACGAGCGCGTCGGGGCTGGGGCGGTTCGGCGGCGTGTTCGTCGCGTTCTCCGGGGCGATGCTGGGCCTGGTCACCGCCGACGACATGCTGCTGCTGTTCGTGTTCTGGGAGCTGACGACGGTGACGTCGTACCTGCTCATCGGCCACTACGCAGAGCGCAAGGCGAGCCGGCGCGCGGCCATGCAGGCCATCGTCATCACGACCGCCGGCGGCCTCGCGATGCTGGTCGGGATCGTGCTGCTGGGCGAGGCGGCGGGGACGTACCGGCTGTCGGAGGTCATCGCGAACCCCCCGCGGGGGACGGCGGCGGTGACGGTCGCGATCGTCTGCCTGCTGGCCGGGGCGGTCACCAAGTCGGCGCTGATCCCGTTCCACTTCTGGCTGCCCGCGGCCATGGCGGCGCCGACGCCGGTGAGTGCGTACCTGCACGCGGCCGCGATGGTGAAGGCCGGCGTCTACCTGGTCGCGCGGTTCGCGCCGGCGTACTCCACGGACCCGACCTGGCAGTGGATCGTCATCGTGCTCGGCTGCGGCACCATGCTGCTCGGCGGGTACCGGGCGCTGCGGCAGCACGACCTCAAGCTGGTGCTCGCGTTCGGCACGGTCAGCCAGCTGGGCCTCATCGTGCTGCTGGTGGGGCTGGGCACGCGGGCGACGGCGCTCGCGGGGCTCGCGTTGCTGGGTGCGCACGCGATGTTCAAGGCGGCGCTGTTCCTGGTCGTCGGCGTGGTGGACGCGGCGACCGGCACGCGTGACCTGCGGCGGCTGTCCGGCGTCGGCCGCGAGCTCAAGCTGACGGCGCTCGCGGGCGCGCTGGCGACGGCGTCGATGATCGGGCTGCCCCCGTTCGCGGGGTACGTGGCCAAGGAGGCCGGGCTCGAGGCGCTCGGCCACCTGGACGACAGCGCGGTGGGGATGACCGTGCTGGTCGCGGTGTCGGTGGGCTCGGTGCTCACCGTCGCGTACGGGCTGCGGCTCTGGTGGGGGGCCTTCGCGACGAAGCCGGCCGTGGTGCCCGAGGCGCTCGAGGAGTCGACGGAGCCGGGCACGTCGCTCGGGGAGGCAGCCCGCGACGACGCCCACCCGGCCTCGATCACGCACCCGTCGTTGCTGCTGGTGTGGCCGGCGATGATCCTCGCCGTCCTGGGCCTGGCCGTCGCGCTGCTGCCGCAGCTGGGGGAGCACCTGCTGCGGCCGTACGCCGACACCTATCCGGAGGGGCCGCCCGGACACCTCGCGATCTGGGCCGGGTTCACGCCGACGTTCGTCCTCACGCTCGCGATCCTGCTGGCCGGCGCACTGCTGTTCCTGGTCCGCGACCGGGTCGAGCGCTGGCAGAGCAACGGCTACCGCGGGCCCGAGGCGGACGTGGTCTACCGCCGGTTCATGCGGCGGCTCGACGACGTCGCCGCCGACGTCACGGCGGTCACCCAGCGCGGTTCCCTGCCCCTGTACCTCGGCCTGATCCTCGTGGTGTTCGTGCTGGCCGTGGGCACGACCACGCTGCTCAGCACCACGTTCCCCACCAGCCTCACGGTCTGGGACAACCCCGCGCAGCTGGTGTTCGCCGCCGGCACGATCGCCTCGACGCTGCTGGTGGTCCGCGCCCGCCGACGGCTCAAGGCCGTGATCCTGCTGGGCATCGGCGGCTACTCGGTGGCGGGCCTCTACCTGCTGCACGGCGCCCCCGACCTGGCGCTGACGCAGGTGCTCGTCGAGACCGTGACCCTCGTGGTGTTCGTGCTGGTCCTGCGCCGGCTCCCCCCGTACTTCTCCGACCGGCCCCTGGCCGCGAGCCGCTGGGTGCGCCTGGCCCTCGGGCTCGCCGTCGGCCTGACCGTCGCCGGCGTGGCGCTCGTCGCGCCCGGAGCCCGGATGCACCTGCCGGTCTCCAAGGACTTCGCGGAGGAGGCGGTCCGGTTCGGCGGCGGCAAGAACATCGTCAACGTGACCCTGGTCGACATCCGCGCCTGGGACACGATGGGCGAGATCTCGGTGCTGCTGGTGGCCGCGACCGGCGTCGCGTCCCTGGTCTTCCTGTCCCGGCGCGCCGGCGCGATCTACCGGGCGCAGGACGCCCGCCGGGACCGCGCGGTGTGGGGCGGGTCCGACGACCCGATGGCGGCGCTCCGTCGGCCGGGCGGCGACGCTGCCGAGGTCGACGCGGGAGGGATCGTCGCCGACCGCGACGAGTCGGCGGTGCCGTCGAGCGCCGCGCGCGGCCGGGAGTGGTTGCAGGCGGGCCGGACGCTGGCGCCGCAGCGGCGGTCGGTCATCTTCGAGGTCGTGGTCCGCCTGCTGTTCCACACGATGATCGTCTACTCGGTGTTCCTGCTGTTCAGCGGCCACAACGCCCCGGGCGGCGGGTTCGCGGCGGGCCTGGTGACGGGCATCGCGCTCATCGTCCGGTACCTCGCCGGGGGTCGGTACGAGCTGGGCGAGGCGGCTCCGGTGCAGCCCGGCCTGCTGCTGGGGCTCGGGCTGTTCCTCTCGGCCGGCGTCGGGCTGCTGGCGCTGCTGGCGGGGGGCGAGGTCCTGCAGTCCTGGATCCTCGACATCCAGCTGCCGGTGATCGGCGACCTGCACCTGGTGACGTCGCTGTTCTTCGACATCGGCGTGTACCTGGTGGTCGTCGGGCTGGTGCTCGACATCCTGCGCAGCCTCGGGGCGGAGATCGACCGCCGGGCCGAGACGGGCGAGGACCCGGTGCCCGACGACCCCGACCTGCCCGAGCGGGTGGCCGCGGCTGCCCGGCCTGCCGGCTGGGACGGGGGCGWGCCGTGATCGACATGAGCCCCAACATCGTCCTCGTCGTCACCATCGGCGTGCTGTTCGCCGGCGGCGTCTACCTGCTGCTCGAGCGCAGCCTGTCGCGCGTGCTCATCGGCGTCATCCTCATCGGCAACGGCGCGAACCTGCTGTTCCTGGTGGCCGGGGGGGCCGCGGGTCGCCCGCCGATCGTGGGGGCGACGCCCGAGGGGCAGATGAGCGACCCGTTGCCGCAGGCCATGGTGCTGACGGCCATCGTCATCACGCTCGGCATGACCGCGTTCCTGCTGGCCCTGGCCTACCGCTCGTGGCAGCTGCACCGGCACGACGAGGTGCAGGACGACGTCGAGGACCGCCGCATCGCCCGGCTGGCCGCGCGCGACGAGCTCGCGGTCACGGACTCGGACATGGCGGTCGCCGCGGAGACGCTGGACCAGGAGGCCGCCGAGGCGCGCGACGAGACCGACGAGGGCGCACCGGCGCGACCCCCGGGGGTGTCGTCATGACGGACGTCACCTGGATCGTCCCGTTGCCGGTCGTCATCCCGCTCTCCGCGGCCGGTCTCGCGCTCGCCCTCTACCGCCGACCGAACCTCCAGCGGTTCGTCTCCGTGGTCGCCCTGAGCCTGGTGCTGGTGGCCAGCGTGGCGCTGCTGATCCTTGCCGACGACGGCCCGCTGGTGGTCGACGTCGGCGGCTGGGCCGCGCCCGTGGGCATCGACCTGGTGGCCGACCGGCTGTCCGCCCTCATGCTCACCATCTCCAGCGCGGTGACCCTCTGCGTCCTGCTGTACTCGCTGGCGCAGGGTGGCGAGGACGACGAGGAGTCCGCGCCCGTCTCGATCTACCACCCGACGTACCTGGTGCTGACGGCGGGCGTCGCCAACGCGTTCCTGTCGGGCGACCTGTTCAACATCTACGTCGGGTTCGAGATCCTGCTGGCCGCCAGCTACGTGCTCATCACGCTCGGCGGCACCGGCGAGCGCATCCGCGCGGGGACCATCTACATCGTCGTGGCGCTGCTGAGCTCGGTCCTGTTCCTCGTGGCGATCGCGATGATCTACGCCGCCTGCGGGACCGTGAACCTGGCGCAGCTGGCACTGCGGCTGCCCGAGATCGACCCCGGCGTGCGGCTGGTCCTGCAGGTGCTGCTGCTGCTCGCGTTCGCCATCAAGGCCGCCATCTTCCCGCTGTCCGCGTGGCTGCCGGACTCGTACCCGACCGCCCCCGCGCCCGTCACGGCGGTGTTCGCGGGCCTGCTGACCAAGGTCGGCGTGTACGCGATCATCCGCACGCAGACCCTGCTGTTCCCGGACGGCCGGCTGGACGACGCGTTGCTGTGGGCCGCGCTGGCGACGATGGTGGTCGGCATCCTCGGTGCGGTCGCGCAGGACGACATCAAGCGACTGCTGTCCTTCACGCTGGTCAGCCACATCGGGTTCATGGTGTTCGGCATCGCCCTGGCCACCGACCTGGGCTACACCTCCGCCATCTACTACGTGGTGCACCACATCACCGTGCAGACCGCGTTGTTCCTGGTGGTGGGCCTGGTGGAGCGTGCCGGCGGCTCGACGTCGCTGACCAAGCTGGGCGGCCTGGCCAAGCTGACGCCGGTGCTGGCGATCCTCTTCTTCGTGCCCGCCATGAACCTCGCCGGCATCCCTCCGCTGTCCGGGTTCCTGGGCAAGGTCGGGCTGCTGGAGGCCGGTGTACAAGTGGGGACAC
>NZ_JBFULZ010000041.1:0-25316 GCF_054049635.1 Cellulomonas sp. P5_C6
GGGTGGAGTGGCGCTGCCGCACCGACAACCTCCGCAGCATCGCGGTCGCCCGACGGCTCGGCATGGTGCACGAGGGTGTGCTGCGTGAGGCCTGGCTCGTGGACGGCACGTTCCACGACAAGTCCGTCTGGTCGCTGCTGAGCCACGAGTTCCACGACCAGAACCGTCTGCCGCGGGGTTAGGTGACGACGTTCTCGCCAGGACGAGGTGGTCGGCGTGGGCATCCCGGAATTATGTCAACAGCCCGAGATTGTCGACGAGCCTCGCGGGGAGGTTGCGCCGTGGACGAGCTCCGTACGCGCCCCCTCGTCCGGCACGTCTCTGGCGTGGTTGTCGCTGGTCCAGCTCGCGTGTCACAGACAAGCCGTCGTGCACGACCACCCGACGCGAGCGCGGCGTGGTTCACGCCGGTCCAGCCCGCGTGTCGCAGACAAGGCGTCGTGGACGGACTCCTGACAGGGCCGTGGCGTGGTTGGCGCAGACAGGTCGTCGCGACGGCGTCGAGAGCATCCGCGGGCTGCCAGCGATCGTGGAGCACGTCTCGCCGCAAGCATGTGTGGTGCAGTCCCGTGCAGCTGATGTGGGCATGTGCGCTACGCCGATAATGCACATTATGACATTCCATCGGTGACGGACCGAGATCGAGCGGGGTGTGTGGGCTGCCTCCACTCCCCGGTGCCCCGGGAACGGCTACCCCAGGACGCGGTAGTCGAGCAGCAGGTGGCTCGTCGGTGAGACCACGCTGCGGACCGGCTGCAGGCGAATCGGCGGCAACGCGTCCAGCAGTCGACGCCCGGTGCCGGCGATCGTCGGGGCGATCACGAGCCTGAGCTCGTCGACCAGTCCGGCCGCCAGCAGCGACTGGGCGACCAAGATGCTCCCGTGGACGCCGATGTCACCCCCGGGTCGATCCTTCAGGTCGTGAACGAACCCCACGAGGCCGCCCTCGATCGCCCGCGCGCCGGCCCAGTCGCCGTCGAGCGGTGACGAGGTCGCCACGTACTTCGCGACCGCGTTGATGAACGACGCGAACGGCTCGATGTCGCTGGCGGGCCAGAACCCGACCCAGTCGTCGTAGGTGCGACGCCCCAGGATGACCGCGTCCTGCGTGGCGATCACGTCGCCGATGGTGGCGTCCACCGCGTCGTCCCAGTCGGTGAGGAAGCCGGCGGGACCCTCGGCGACACCGTCGAGGGACACCAGCTCGTACACGACGACCCGTCTCGAGCTCACGCTCCGATCATCGCAGCCGACGGGCTCCCCGCCACGTAGCCTGCGGGCGTGCGCTACATCATCATCGGGACAGGTGCGGTCGGCGGAGTGATCGGCGGCCTGCTCGCGGCGGCCGGACGTGACGTCGTGCTCGTCGCTCGCAACCGGCAGCTCGAGGTGCTGCGATCCGGCGGTCTCGAGGTGGCTACCGTCGACGGCGTCAGCCACGTGCACCCGCCGACGGCCGCCGGTCCGGACGACGTGGAGCTGCGTCCGGAYGACGTCCTCGTGGTCGCGGTGAAGAGCCAGGACACGGCCGCCGTCCTCGAGGCGTGGGCGGACCGTCCGGTCGCAGGTGGCGGCACCGCGTCGAGCGCGCTCCCCCTGGTCTGCGCGCAGAACGGCGTCGACAACGAGCGGGCCGCGCTGCGCAGGTTCGCGCACGTGGTGGGCATGTGCGTCTGGCTGCCGGCGACGTTCCTCGAGCCCGGTCGGGTCTCGGCGGGCAGCACACCGGTCCCGGGAGTCCTCACCCTGGGTCCCGTGCCGACAGGAGGACCGGCGCCGACGGCGATCGCCGCGGACCTCGTCGCCGCCGGGTTCCGGGCGCCCGTCGTCGAGGACGTGATGGCGTGGAAGTACTACAAGCTGCTCACCAACCTGGCCAACGCCGTCGAGGCGCTGTGCGGGACGGGCTGGGACGAGGCGGCCCGGGAGCTCGGCGCGCGGGCGACCGCCGAGGGCCGTGCGGTCCTGGCCGCGGCCGGTGTGCACGTGATCCCCGACGACGAGCACGACGCAGGCCGGGCCGAGTTCCAGATGGGACGGCTCCCCGGCGAGGACGGCGGCGGCTCGTCGTGGCAGTCGCTGGTCCGCGGCACCGGCTCCATCGAGACGGACTTCCTCAACGGCGAGATCGTGCTGCTCGGCCGCCTGCACGGCGTGCCGACGCCGGTGAACGCGCTGCTGCAGGGGCTCTCGCGGCAGGCGGCTGCGGCGGGCACGCCTCCCGGCTCGGTGGCGGCGGCCGACCTGCTCGCCCTGGTCGGTCAGCGCAACGTCAGGACGTAGCGCTCCTCGGTCTGCGACGGGTCCCGGGGCAGGACCTGCCGCTCCCCCGTCCGCGTGAAGCCGGCGCGCACGTACAGGTCACCCGCGGCGTGGTTGCCGTCGAGCAGCCACAGCGACACCGTCCGCGCGTCCTCGGCGGCGGCGGCGGTGCGCACCGCGTCGAGCAGCGCCCACCCGACGCCGTGGCGCCGCGCCTCGGAGGCCACCCACAGCGACACGACGTGCCGGTCGTCCACCGGTGAGCCCGGCTCCTGCATCATCGTGACGATCCCCCGGCCGACGCCGCTGTCGTCGACGGCGATCCAGGTGGTCGAGGTGCGCAGGCGCATCCTCCAGTGCGACTCGACGAACCGCTCCTCGCGCGCCAGCGAGGCGCCGAAGACGTCCGGGTCCTCCCGCAGCGCGCGCAGGCGCACGTCCTGGACGAGGCGCCAGTCGTTCTCCCCCACCTGTTGGACAATCACCTGCACAGGATGCCCCACGACCGGCGCAGACGGCCTCAGGGCTCGTCGCGCGCCGTGAGATCGGCTGGGGTTCCGCCGTGCCCGTCAGGGTCCGGCACGGCGCGGGCCGCGTCGGCGATCTCCTCCTCGGGCCGCGGCGGCACGGTCTCGTCGTACTCGAGCTCGGGCACCTCGTGCCCCACGGACTCCGTCACGGCGGTCTCCTTCCGACTCGTTCACGCTACGGGCGGCACGGGTGCCGCGACAGCAGGGACGCTCAGATGTCGATGCCCTCGCCCGGGTCGAGCGAGATCGCGTCGCCGGCCCCGCCCAGGCGTCCGAGCAGGTTGTTCGCCATCCCCTGCCCGATCGCGCTGAGCAGCGCGTCGTGGATGACGACGATCTGGCCCGGGTTCACGGCGCGCACGAAGTCGACGACCTCGCCCAGCTTGAGCCACGGCGCGCCCACCGGGGTGCACAGCACGTCGACGTGGGCGCCGGCGGTGTCCACGTAGGAGTCGCCCGGGTGGAGGATCCCGGCCACCAGGTAGCCGACGTTGTGCACGCGCGGCACGTCCTGGTGGATCAGCGCGTGCCACTCCCCCAGCACGTCGACGTCGAAGCCGCCGGCCGTGAAAGCGTTTCCCGCACTGACGGCGTGCACCTTCTCCGAGGGGGCGCCCGCGGCGACCAGGATGTCGACGACGGCCTGCGGCGCCCACACCTCCACACCGCCCTGGATCGCCTCGACGACCGGCTCGGTGGCCACGTGGTCGGGGTGCTCGTGCGTGACGAGGACGGCGGAGACGCCCTCGAGTGCGCGGGGCAGGTCGGAGAAGACCCCGGGGTCGATGACCAGGCGGTCCTCGCCGCGGTCGAGGCGGATGCAGGCGTGTCCCCAACGGGTCAGTCGGATGCTCATCGGGCCAGTCTGTCCTGACCAGGGCGTCCGTGCCCCCGGAACCCGTGAGCGCACCCGCACCGATCTGCGCGGCGTTTCGTCGGCGAGCGGTGGCACGGATACGGTTGCGCCGTGCTGGTGCTCGGGGTGTGCAGTCTCAAGGGTGGCGTGGGCAAGACGTCGATCACCCTCGGTCTCGCGTCGGCGGCTCTCGAGCGGGGGCTGCGCACGCTGGTCATCGACCTCGACCCCCAGGGCGACAGCACGATGGCGCTCGGCGCCCGCCCGCTGACCGGCGACGTCGCGTCCGTGCTGGACGAGCCGGGCGAGGCGACGATGGCGGCCGCGACCGTCCTCTCCTCGTGGGCCGACGAGGGCCTCGACGTGCTCGCGGGCTCCGAGCGGTCGGCCGCGCACGACCGGCTCGAGGGCGACGACATCGACCGGCTCCGGTACGCGCTCTCCTGGGTGCACGGCTACGACCTGGTCCTGGTCGACTGCCCGCCGTCGCTGGGCGGCCTGACCCGCACGGGCCTCGCCGCCTGCGACCGGGCGCTCGTCGTCACCGAGCCCGGGCTGTTCGCCGTCATGGCGGTCGGCCGCGCCATGCGCACCATCGACGAGCTGCGCCGCGGCCCGGCCCCGGCGCTCCAGCCGCTCGGCATCGTCGTCAACCGCGTCCGCGCCCGCTCCATCGAGCAGGCGTTCCGACTCGAGGAGCTCCAGACGCTGTACGGACCGCTGGTGCTCACCCCGCCCGTCCCCGAGCGTGCCGCGCTGCAGCAGGCGCAGGGGGCGGCGCAGCCCGTGCACGCGTGGCCCGGAGCGGCCGCGAACGAGCTGGCCCGGACGTTCGACGCCCTCCTGGAGCGAGCGCTGCGGGCACCCCGGCACTGAGACGACGAGAGCGGCCACCCCGACTGGGGCAGCCGCTCTCGGTACGTTCGCGTGGTCAGCCGGCCGTGCGCGCCTGACGTCGCATCGCGAGCTCGTCGTGCGGCGACGGCTCGCCGACCAGCTCGTCGTCCTCATCCGCACGCTCCGACGGAAGCTCGGCGAGCGTGCCCTCGACCTCGCGCCAGACCCGACCGACGGCGATGCCGAACACGCCCTGGCCACCCTGCACCAGGTCGATCACCTCGTCGGCGGACGTGCACTCGTAGACGCTGGCGCCGTCGGACATCAGCGTGATCTGCGCCAGGTCGTCGACACCGCGCTCACGCAGGTGGCTGACGGCGGTGCGGATCTGCTGCAGCGAGACGCCCGTGTCGAGCAGGCGCTTGACCACCTTGAGGACGAGGATGTCCCGGAAGCTGTACAGGCGCTGGGTGCCCGAGCCGGTGGCCGGTCGGATCGACGGCTCGACCAGGCCGGTGCGGGCCCAGTAGTCGAGCTGGCGGTACGTGATGCCGGCCGCGCGGCACGCGGTGGGACCGYGGTAACCGGTGGCGGTGTCGAGGTCGGGGAGGTCGTCGTCGAACAACATGCCCTGAGCGCGCTGCGGGACTGCCCCGCTGACGCTCTCGGCATTCTCGTTGCTGGTCACGAATCCTCCACTCGTCGCGAGCCGGTCGGCGGACGGCTCCCCCGGCTGCTTGTCAGAGTAGGCCCGTGACGCGACAGACGCCATGACGCCCGCCGGGCGTGTCGCGACCGGCGAGTCTCACCTTCGACCTGAGGGAGAAGGTTGACCTCCCGCAGTGCGTCAACGGCCCTCCGCGCCGGGGTCGTCGTCCGGCTCCGCCCCGGTGCTGAAGTCCTCCGGCGTGACCAGGTCCAAGAACCGCCGGAACCGCTCGAGATCCTGCTCCGAGGTGGTGGTCCGGACCTCGACACCGGCCACCGCGACCACCTCGGCCGAGCACAGGACCTGGCAGCCGAAACGCAGCGCGAGGGCGATCGCGTCCGACGCCCGCGAGTCGACGCGCGGACCGGTCCGGAGCACCAGCTCGGCGTGGAACACCCCGTCCTCCAGCCGCGTGATCTCGACCCGCGTGAGCCCGGAGCCCGTGGCGATCAGCACGTCCCGCAGCAGGTCGTGCGTCATCGGGCGCGGGGGGACGATGCCGGCCTGGGCGGACGCGATCGCGCTCGCCTCCGTCGGGCCGATGAGGATGGGCACGAGCAGCTCGGAGTCGGGGTCCAGGAGCAGCACGACGATCTCGTCGTCGGCCAGGTGCTGTCGCACCCCGACGATCTCGACCGGTACGAGCTCGGCGTCGTCCCCCATGGCGCCCACGCTACGACGCCGACGGCGATCCGGCTCCCCCCGCGGGCAGGCAGTGTGTGTCGGGATCGTTACGGTGCCAGGTCGGCGACGGCCGCCCGCACCAGAGCCGTGTGCATCTGGTTGCAGAGCTCGCCCACCTCGGCGGCGAGCGTGCCCGCCCGGGCCCGCGACGACGCGCTGCGCTGGCCGCGCCACGGGGCGACGACCTGCTCGACGAGGTCGGCCTGCCGGTCGGCCGCGGTGCGGAACTGCCGCAGGTGCCGGGCGTCGATGCCGTGCTCGGCCAGGGCCGCGGCCGCCACGACGATCTCGCGTGCCCACGGGTCGAACGACGTCGTGCCGTGCCCCCGCAGCACGCCCGCCGCGACGAGCTCCTCCACGAACGCGACCTCGACGCCGGACTCGCGCGCCAGCGACTCGACCGTCAGACGCGCCCCAGCCGCCTCGCGCACGCCGTCACGGGTGGCCAGCCGTGCGCGCGGTGCCGGCTCGTCCTCCTCACCGGCGTCCAGCGCCGCCAGGCGGTCGCCGATGACCTTGAGCGGCATGTACCGGTCCCGCTGCTGCCGCAGGACGAACCGCAGCCGCTCGATGTCCGCCGGGGAGTACTGCCGGTAGCCGGCCGCGGTCCGGACGGGCTCGACCAGCCCCTGCTCCTCGAGGAAGCGCAGCTTGCTGGTGGTCACCGCGGGGAACTCGATCTGCAACGACGCGAGGACGTCGGAGATGCGCATCGACGCCCGCCGCGAGATCCCGCGCGGCCACGGCTCGTGCTCGACCTCCGGGGCTGCCGGCGCGACCGTGTCCGTGCCCGTCTGCACGCGTTGCGCTCGGGCACTCGTCACGTGCTGCTCCCTGTCGGGTCGAGCGCCAGGTTGCGGCCGGTCACGCGCCGGCCGCGTCGCGGTGCGGGCTCGGGTGGAACGTCATGCGGTACTTGCCGATCTGCACCTCGTCCCCGGCCCGGAGCACGGACTGGTCGATGCGGGTGCGGTTCACGTACGTGCCGTTGAGCGAGCCGATGTCACGGACGACGAAGGACTGTCCGTCGCGCACGAACTCGGCGTGCTTGCGGGAGACCGTCACGTCGTCCAGGAAGATGTCGGCCGCCGTCGACCGGCCCGCGACCGTGCGCTCGGCGTCGAGCAGGAACCGGGCACCCGCGCTGGCGCCGCGCTGCATCACCAGGAGCGCCGAGGTGGGCGGGAGCGCGTGCACGGCTGCGACCTCGTCCGGCGTGAGGCCGACCGGCGCCGTGGCCTCGATCTCGACCGGCTCGATCGCTCCGAAGCTCACCGTCGTGTCGGGTCCGTAGGCGGGGGGTTCGACCTGCTGGTCCTCGTCGCTCATGCCACCTCCCGGGCCCGTTCCTCGCGTCGACCACCGGTGCACGTCGGGGTCAGCCACACCCTATGCGGAGCGAGCCCGTCGGCGCAGCACGACCTACCCACCTGGCGGAACGCGTCCGGCTCCGCGGCGGCCCAGACCGGGATCAATCGCCCGTGGGCGGCACCGGCGTGGCGTAGACGGGGTCCGACACGTCCCGGATCGCGTCGACGTCGACGTGGTCGGCGCTCTCGACCGTCCCCTTGCCGCCGTTGTTGCGCACCTGCCCCATCGCGCCGCCGGGGATCTGCAGCGCGGGCGAGATGATGTCCGGGTCGCCGATCGCGACCCAGCGGTACGGGGCCGTCAGGGCCACCCCGTCGAGGACGATCGCGCCGCCGGTACCCGTGAACGCGCTGCTCGCGGTGACCCGCTGGTCGTTGAGCTGCACGGCCTCGGCGCCCGCGTTGCGGAGCTCCTCGAGCATGTTGAGCATCGTGATCGGCTTGATCAGCCCGTCGGGCTCCGTGAGCGTCACGATGACGCCGGGGCCCTCGGCCGGCAGGCGACCCGTGAGGATGCCCTGAGTCTCGGCGCTGCGGCGCAGGGCGTCGAGCGCCGCCTGGCGACGGTCCGAGCCCGACAGCAGGTCGTCCCGCTCGCGCGCCAGGTCGGCCGCCTCGCGGGCCAGGGCGTCGCCGCGGTTCGTCGTCTCGTCGAGGATGCGGACGAGGTCGCCCTGGCGCATGCCCGCGAGGTCTGCGCCGCTGGACTGGCGCACCTGCGCGACGAGCGCGAAGCCCAGGACCGCGCAGAGCAGGCCGGCCAGCACCTGGGCGCGCGTCAGGCGGGGCTGCAGGGCGCGGCCGAGCACCGCCCAGCCGCTGCGCTCGGTGGCGGCCGGGGGTTCGTCGGTCGCCGGGGCATCCACGGGCGCCGACGCGGCGGCGTCGGGCGCGACGACCTGCTCGGGCTCCGGCGCGGCAGGGACGTCGTCGTCGCTGTTCGTGACGACGGGCGGCAGGCTCGCGGGCTCGTCCTCCGGCACGACCGGGGGCAGGCTCAGGGGCTCGTCCTCCGGAACGACCGGCGGCAGGCTCAGCGCGTCGTCGACCGGGCCGTGCCGCTGCACGTCTCGGTCGTCCCGATCCTCCTGCGACGGGGTCACGGTCATGCCTTGAAGAGGTGGCGACGGATCGACGCGGCGTTGGAGAAGATCCGGATGCCCAGGACGACGACGACGGCGGTCGACAGCTGCGTGCCCACCCCGAGCTGGTCGCCCAGGAACACGATGAGCGCCGCGACCACGACGTTGGACAGGAACGAGATGAGGAAGACGCGGTCGTCGAAGATGCCGTCGAGCATCGCGCGCAGGCCGCCGAACAGCGCGTCGAGCGCCGCCACGACCGCGATGGGCAGGTAGGGCTGGAGCTCGACAGGGACGGTGGGCTGCAGGAGCAGGCCGCCGACGACCCCCACGAGCAGACCGATGAGCGCGATCACGTGCCGTCCCTCCCTGTCGGAATTGCAGACCCTGCCACATCGCTCTCGTCCGGTGCACCCTGCTCCGCTCCGGGCGTGGGTGTCGCGTCCGGCACCTGAGCGTCGTGCAGCGTGACGAGGCCCGTGCCCGGCAGGGAGAGCGAGCTCTGCGACGTGAGCTGGACCCCGATGCCGAACGTCGACCGCAGCGTCGCCAGGTGCTGCCCCGCGCTGGCCCGGGCGAGCGCCGTCTGCATGCCGACGGCGTCGCCGATGGCCTCGACGGTGTAGGGGCTACTCAGGGCCACGAGGTCGACGAGGACGGCGTCGCCGGCGCTGCGGATCGCCGTCATCGCCGTCAGCCGTTCCCCGTTGACCGCGACGGCCTCGGCGCCCGCGGCCCACAGCCCGTTCACGACGACCTGCAGGTCGACGTCCTGGACGCGGAGCTCGGGGTCCTCGGTGTCGGGGTCGTCCGACGGCGCGTCCGTGAGGACCAGCCGCAGGCCGGGTCCGGTCACGGCCACGACCCCGGAGTGCACGGAGTCGGCCTCGACCTGGTCCCGCAGCGACTGGCCCTCGTCGCCGAGCAGGTCCGCCTGGAGCGTGGCGATCTGCGTCGTCATGGCGGCGATGTCCGACTGCGTGGCGTCGGCCTCGACGCTGCGCTGCTCGATCTGCTTCTCCAGCAGGGAACGCGCCGCCTGCACCGAGCCCGCCGGCTGGCGCAGGGCGAGGGTGGCGGCGGTCGCGCCCAGGCCCAGGGCCATGGCGAGCACGACCAGTCCCGCGGTGGACCGGCCCGTCCGGCGCGGGGCGGTTCCGGCCGCACGGCGCGCCGCGGCCTCCGCGTAGCCGGGGTCGAGCGGCCGCCGGTAGAACTCGGTGATCAGCGTCATCGAGGCGTCGGGCGACCGCGGCGGACCGGCGCTCCCGTGCCGCGTGCTCATGCGGACCCGCGGGCGTCGCGCAGCAGGCGGCGCGCCTGGGCGAGGTACAGGACGGCGGAGAACCAGTACAGCGCCACGCCCCACAGCGCGAACGCCCACCCGACCACCCCGGCCACGGTGCCCACCCACGAGCTCCACTGCGCGAGCAGGAGCAGGGGGAAGGCGTAGAGCAGGGCGAAGGTGCCGGCCTTGCCGGCCAGGTGCACCGGCAGGGGCGCGTACCCGGCGCGGGCGAGCACCACGAGCATCACGGCGAGCACGACGTCGCGCAGCACCAGGACCGCGAGCAACCACCACGGCACGACGTCGCGCCAGGCCAGAGCGACGAGGGTGACGATGATGAAGAGACGGTCCGCCGCGGGGTCGAGCATCTGCCCGAGCTTCGAGACCTGACCGAGCCGTCGGGCGAGGACGCCGTCCAGCCAGTCGCTGGCACCGGAGACGGCGAGCACCACCACGGCCCATCCGTCGTGCCCCTGGACGATGAGCAGGGCGAAGACCGGGACCAGCAGGAGTCGCACCATGCTGATCACGTTGGGGACCGTCAGCACGCGCGAGGAGACGACGTCGTTGCTCGCCACTGCCTCCCCCGTCGCCGTCCCGTGCTGGCGGCGTCGATCCTATGCGGCCCGCGGGGGGCTCCAGGACGACGGCGCGCAGACCCCCGGTCCGGGTGCGAGAGTTCTGGGATGGTGCACCGCAACGACCCCGACGTGATCACCCGGCTCCTGAGCACCCCCGGCCGGTGGGCCGTGGTCGGGCTCTCGACCAACAGTGCGCGCGCCGCGTTCGGCGTCGCCCGGTACGTGCAGTCGATCGGGCACACGATCGTCCCCGTCCACCCGCACGCCGAGGCGGTGCACGGCGCCCCGGGCGTCGCCACGCTGGCGGACGTCGACGGGCCGGTCGACGTGGTGGACGTGTTCGTGAACAGCGACCTCGCCGGCGACGTCGTCGACCAGGCGATCGCCGTCGGCGCCCGCGCGGTGTGGCTGCAGCTCGGCGTGGTCGACGAGGCCGCGGCGGACCGGGCGCGCGCCGCCGGGCTCGACGTGGTGATGGATGCCTGCCCGGCGATCGAGGGTCCGCGCCGCGGGCTGTGACCCTGTGCGCGACGTCACCTGCACCCTGCCTGCCGCGCGAGGCGCCCACCCGGTAGACTCCTCCACGAATCTGGAGTTCGTCGCGTCCCCCTTCGAGGCGTCGCCACCACCGCTGAGCCGGTCGGGGCCCGCCTCGCGTCGTGTGGTCTAGGCATCGCGTGAGCGGTTGCCACTGGGTGGTCCGGGGCTGCGACCCGCTGTTCGCCGACCTGGTGCACGGTTCAGGGCTCCGCCCCGCGATGATCGGTTCCCTCATTTCATGAGTTCTGTTGCGCCCTCTTCCATGCCCGAGAACGGCACCTTCGACGAGCTGGGCCTGCCCCCGGCCCTCCAGGCCGCGATCGCGGACCTCGGTTTCACCACCCCGTCCGCCATCCAGGCGCAGGCCGTGCCCGCCCTGCTGAGCGGCCGCGACATCGTCGGCGTCGCGCAGACCGGAACCGGCAAGACCGCCGCGTTCGGCCTGCCGCTGCTGGCCGCGATCGACTACGACATCCCCGCCGTGCAGGCGGTCGTGCTGACCCCGACGCGCGAGCTCGCGATGCAGGTGGCCGACGCCATCCAGTCGTTCGCCACGCACCTGCCCGGGCTCAACGTCCTCGCGGTCTACGGCGGTTCGCCGTTCCTGCCGCAGCAGCGCGCGCTGTCCCGCGGCGCCCAGGTCGTCGTCGGCACCCCCGGCCGCGTGCTCGACCACCTCGACCGTCGCACGCTGAAGATGGACCAGGTCCGCTTCCTCGTGCTCGACGAGGCCGACGAGATGCTGCGCATGGGCTTCGCCGAGGACGTCGACAAGGTCCTGTCCGCCGCGCCGCGGGAGCGTCAGGTCGCCCTGTTCTCCGCGACGATGCCGCCGCAGATCCGCCGGGTCGCCGAGCAGCACCTGAACCACCCGGTCGAGATCACGGTCTCGCGCCAGGCGTCCACCGTGACGAGCGTGCGCCAGACGTACGCCGTCGTCCCGCACCGCCACAAGACCGGTGCGCTCGCCCGCGTGCTCGCCGTGTCGCCGGCCGAGGCCGCCATCGTCTTCGTGCGCACCCGCGGTGCGGCCGAGGAGGTCGGCAGCGCGCTGATCGAGCGCGGCATCTCCGCCGCGTACATCTCCGGCGACGTCGCCCAGACCGAGCGCGAGAAGATCGTCGACCGCCTGCGTACCGGCGCGCTCGACGTGCTGGTCGCCACCGACGTGGCCGCCCGTGGCCTCGACGTGGACCGCATCGGCCTCGTCGTGAACTTCGACGTGCCGCGCGAGCCCGAGACCTACGTGCACCGCATCGGCCGCACCGGCCGCGCCGGTCGCGAGGGCGAGGCCCTGTCGTTCGTCACGCCCGCCGAGCAGTCGCGTCTGCGCCAGATCGAGCGGACCACGCGGCAGTCCCTGCTGCAGGTCGAGATCCCCTCGCCCGCCGAGGTCTCCGCGCACCGCGTGCAGGCGCTGCTCGCGCGGACGGGTGCCCGGGCCGAGCTCGGTCGCCTTGACCTGTACCGCGAGGCCATCGCCGTGCACCTGGCCCAGAACCCCGACGTCGACCCGGTCGACCTGCTCGCCGTCGTCACCGCGCTCGCGGTCGGCGACGAGGGTCCCGTGGCCGTCCAGGGCGACGACCTCGACGACGCGCTCTCCCGCGCCCACCTCACCGGGGGCAACGCTCGCGAGCGCGACGGCGAGCGTGGCTACGACCGTCCCGAGCGGGGCGAGCGTCGCCGCGCCGACACCCACATCGCCGGGGGCTCGCCGCGCTGGCGCGTCGCCGTCGGTCACCGTGACGGCCTCCAGCCGGGTGCCCTCGTGGGCGCGCTCACCGGTGAGGGCGGCCTGACCGGCAAGGACGTCGGCAAGATCGACATCTTCGGCAGCTTCGCGCTGGTCGACATCCCGGCCGGCCTGTCCGCCGACGTGATCGACCGCCTCGCCCGCACGCGCGTCGCCGGTCGCCCGCTGCGCATCCGCCTCGACTCGGGCCCGCGCCCGGGCCACGGCGCCTCGCGCCCGACGCACGGCCCGGCCCGCGGCCGCAGCTGATCGCACGGCACCGCCCCTGTCTCCCTTCCGGGAGGCAGGGGCGTCGTGCTACCTGAGCACGGACCCGGGCCGCGACTCCGGCCGTCCCGGGCGCGATGCCCCGCGCAGCAATGTGATGTCCGCCTCGCGCAGCACCTCGCCGACGTCCCGGAAGCCCCGGATGCTGCCGAGCACCCCGACGGCGACGCGCGAGCCCAGCTCCTGGCGCACCTGGTCCAGCAGCGACGACAGCCGCGCGGGCAGCCCGCCGGGACCGACGTCGTCGAGGAGCACCACGAAGTCGTCCTCGGCGATCCGTGCCGGGGTGTCCCCCTCCCGCAGCGACCGACGCAGCCGGCGGACCAGCTCGCGGTGCAGGTCGAGCCGGGCGTCGGCGTCGCCGTCGAGCCGGTCCTGGCCCGGGAGCGTCGGTCCGTCGAGCACGCGCACGAGGGCGAGAGCGCAGTCGTAGCCGGGCGACCGGCGCGTCCGGAGCACGGCGGCGCCGAGGCGGTCGAGGAACAGCAGGCGGTTCACCAGCCCGGTCTCAGGATCGCGCAGGGCGTCGCGCTGGAGGGCGATCTCGGCCTCCTTGCGCTCGGTCACGTCCACCAGCGCCCCCACCAGCCGGGCCGGGCAGCCGGCGTCGTCCAGCACCGTGACAGCGCGGCACAGCATCCAGCGGTAGTCCCCTGACGACGTCCGGACGCGGTGCTCCAGCTCCAGCGGTGAGCCGGCTCCGGCCAGCTGCGAGGCGATCGACGCCGAGAGCTCGTCCCGGTCCGCCGGGTGCACGCGCTCCAGCCACTCGCCGGGCGAGTCGCCGATGACGTCGTCGGCGTAGCCGAGGGTCTGCTTCCAGCGGGGCGAGTAGTAGACCGTGCCGGCCGACACGTCCCAGTCCCAGGTGCCGTCGTGGGCGGCCATCGACGCGAGGGCATAGCGCTCCTCGCTGGCCCGGACCGTGTCCGCCAGCGACCGCTCCCGGGCGGCGGCCTGCTCGAGCGCCCGCCGCTGCTCGCGCAGGTTGGCCAGCAGCCGTTCCTGGTCGAGGGCGACCGCGAGCAGCGCAGCCCAGTGGTTGAACCGGTCGCGCGCGCTGGTGGCCCTCGTCTCGACAGTGCCGTCGATCGCGAGCAGGCCCCAGTCGCTGCCCCCGAACGTCACCGGGACGACGAACGTCAGCTCGTTGGACCCGATCGTGCCGGCGCGGGTCAGGGCGGTCGGCGGGAACTGGCTGGCGGTCGTGCGGACACCGACCAGCCGGGACAGGGTGCCCGACGTGTCGTGCACGCCGACGAGCTCCATCTCGCGGTCCCCCGGTCCGCGGTCCGCACCGAGCCAGAGCCCGAGGCAGGCGTGCCCGCGGACCCCCCGCGGCAGCCACCCGAGGGCGCGCGGGCTGGCGCCGTCCCCGCGCAGGAGGTCCATGTCGACCTCGTACTGGTCGACGATCGTGCGCTCCAGCTGCCCGCTGCGCGCGAGCATCGACCGCGTGCAGCCCTTGGTCACCGCGAGCAGCACCTCGGTGACCGCCCGCCGGACGGCGGCCTCGTGCTGCGGGCGCGAGAGCGCTTCCACGACGTCTGACTCGACAGCCCGGAGAGAGGTCACCAGCTGTTCCAGCGCCTCCGGGTGCGGCTGCATCGCAGCCGTCAGGTCGGCCAGCCGACCCAGCGTCGCGGGGCCCGGTGCGGTCCCCCGCTCGGCCGCGGTCTCGACCGGCTCGACCACCGCGTGCCACCACGCCTCCCGCGGCGCCGCGCCGGTGCGGCGCACCCCGCCGACTCCCGACGGGCCTACGAACGCGGACTCGGCCAGCGCGCGGAGCACCTGGTAGCCGCCGCGCCCGCCTGACGCCCCCGCGTCCGGAGCTGCCTGGCCCGCGTCCGTGCACCCGCAGGACTCCCGCAGGACGAGCGTCGACGGCGCCCGGTACTCGCCCCCGGGCACCTCCTCGCCGCGCATCCGGGAGAGCAGCAGGGAGACGGCCGTCTCGCCGACGCGGTCGTAGTGCGCGTCGACGGTGGACAGGCGTGGGGTCACGCGCGCGCCGGAGTCGGCGTGGTCGAAGCCGATGACGGCCTGGTCGCGGGGCAGCACGAGGCCGGCGGCGCGCAGGGCACGCTGGAAGCCGATCGCGTTCCGGTCCGTCGCCGCGACGACCGCCGTGGTCGGCGTGCCGAGCGTGAGCATGCGCGCGGCCGCATCCGCGCCGCCCTGCTCGTGGTTGTCGGACGCCTCGAAGATCCAGGCGTCGGGGGCCTCGATGCCGTGCTCCGCGAGCGTCGAGCGGTAGGCGGCGAACCGCTCCCGCATGTCGCGCTGCGTCAGGCAGCCGACGAACCCGATGGCCGTGTGCCCGTGCCCGAGCAGGTGCTCGACGGCCGCCTTGACGCCACCGAGGTTGTCCGGGAGCACGACCGCGTCGTCGGCGGACTGCGGCTCCTCGCTCACCAGGACGACCGGGAGGCCCCACTGCTGCACCGAGGCGAGCCGGTCGCTGCGCAGCGCCTTGCCGACGACGACCAGCCCGTCGACGGCGCCGAGCGCCACCGGTGCGTCGAGGATGGACTCGTCGGGGTACCGCTCGCGGTCCAGGCCGGCGGGGTACGTCTGCACCGCCACCACGCGGTGCCCGGCGGCCCGCGCGGCCCGTGCGACACCGGCGATCAGGGCCCCGAAGTAGAACCCGCCGACCACCGGAGAGAGCACGCCGATCGTCCGTCGTGCCGTCGGCGAGACCGGTCCGCGTCGCACTGTTCCCATGACCCCACATCCCTCGCCCACGTCGTCGGAGCCGAGATGATGCATTTCACCCGCATCGGGCGACACACTAGGTGATCGTGGTCACACCTGMATATGACTCCGGAGCACCCGGCTCTTCCGCGTCGCCCCCGACGCCGAGCTCCGGGCCGTCCTCCCCCGCCCCTGCGCCGGCCCCGGCGCGCCGCCCGACGATCACCGACGTGGCCCGTGCCGCGGGCGTCTCGATCGCCGTCGTCTCGTACGCGCTGAACGGTCGGCCGGGGGTGTCGGCCGCGACGCGCGAGCGGGTCCTGCGGGTCGCCGACGAGTTCGGCTGGCGCCCGAGCGCGGCCGCGCGCTCGATGCGGACGGGACCGCGGGCGGTCGGCCTGGTGTTCGACCGCGGAGCCGCGGGGCCGGTCGCCCAGGCCACCGGCGTGCTCGAGTTCGTCATCGCGCTGCAGGAGGTCCTGGCCACCCGGAACCTCGCGCTCGTGCTGCAGATCGTCGACGGACCCGAGGCGGCCGTGGCGCTCTACGGCGAGTGGTGGGCCGAGCGCCGCTTCGACGTCATGGTCGTCACCGACGTGCTCACCGAGGACCCACGGATCGACGCGCTGCGCCGCCTGCGCGCGCCGGCCGTCGTCGTCGGTGCAGGTCAGGGCGATATCGACCTCGCCACCGTGAGCCTCGACGACGCCGAGGCGTTCGTCCGGGTGGGCCGCTACCTGCTCGAGCTGGGGCACCAGCACGTGGCTCTGGTGAGCGGTCCGAAGCAGCTGGTGCGGACGCGCGCGAGGCTCGGCGCCCTCTCCGCGGCGCTCGACGCGGCCAGCGGGGTGCTCGTGCACGAGGCCACGGGAGGCACGGCCGAGGAGGCCGCGGTGGCCACCCGGCGGCTCCTGACGGGAGGTCGCGCACCGACGGCGATCGTCTACGACTCGGACCAGATGGCCGTCGCCGCCCTCGACGTCGCGCGCCGGACGGGGCTCGCCGTGCCGTGGGACCTGTCCATCGTCGCGGGCTCGGACTCGGCTCTGTGCCGGCTGGCGACGCCCTCCATCACGACCCTCCCCTCGGCCCAGCGGGACCTCGGGACGGCCACCGGCGAGGCGGTCCTGGCGGTCATCGACGGGGACCTCCGGGCCCGTCGGGACCTCCGGATCGGGGGGCTTGCGGTGCGGGGCAGTACCGGTCCCCGGTCAAGATGAGAACGCTCTCATGCGAGTCACAGTTTGATAACGCGAAGAGCCTAAACGTTTTGCCCCGTGCCGCCCGGAAAATCCCCGTGGTGGTCTAGCGAACCAGTCGCCGTGGACTTCCCCGGGCGACCTGCGCCCGGACGGGACGGCCGGCCGGGCGCGCCGAACGACCACCCGGAGGACCACGTGTCCACACACGGCAAGAGAGCGGTCAGGCAGCGCGTGCGCGCCGCTGCGACCGCAGCGGCAGCGATGGCGCTGATCGCGGCACCGCTGTGCATCACCACGAGTGCGAGCGCCGCCGAGGCGCACGTCGACAACCCCTACGCCGGCGCCACCCAGTACGTGAACCCGACCTGGGCAGCGTCGGTTGAGAGCGCTGCCACACGCGCCGGCGACGCCACGCTGGCCGCGAAGATGCACACGGTGGCCAAGCAGCCCACCGCGGTCTGGATGGACCGGATCAGCGCGATCACCGGCAACGCCGACGGCAGCGGGCTGAAGTTCCACCTCGACAACGCCCTGGCGCAGAAGGGGTCCGGCCCCATCGTCGTCAACCTGGTCATCTACGACCTGCCAGGCCGCGACTGCTACGCCCTGGCGTCCAACGGCGAGCTCCCCGCCACCGACGCGGGGCTCGCGCGGTACAAGACCGAGTACATCGACGCGATCGCCGCGCTGCTCAGCGACGCCAAGTACGCCAACCTGCGGATCTCGGCGACGATCGAGCCCGACTCGCTGCCCAACCTGGTGACCAACAGCTCCGAGGCGCTCTGCCAGCAGGCCGCTCCCTACTACCGGGCCGGCGTGAAGTACGCGCTGGACAAGCTGCACGCGATCCCGAACGTCTACACGTACATCGACATCGGCCACTCGGGCTGGCTTGGTTGGGACAGCAACGCCGGTCCCGCCGCGACGCTCTTCGCGGACGTGGCCAAGTCCACGACCGCCGGGTTCGCGTCGGTCGACGGGTTCATCAGCGACGTCGCCAACACGACCCCGCTCAACGAGCCCTTCCTGACCGACGGGGCCGCCTCGCTCAACAACACGCCGATCCGCTCGAGCGGCTTCTACGAGTGGAACTACGACTTCGACGAGGCCGACTTCACGGCGCACATGTACCGGCTGCTCACCGCCGCGGGCTTCCCGTCCACGCTCGGCATGGTGGTCGACACGTCGCGCAACGGGTGGGGCGGCGCTGCACGGCCGACCGCCGTGTCCACCAGCACGGACCTCAACACCTACGTGAACCAGTCGCGCGTCGACCGCCGCGTGCACCGCGGCGCCTGGTGCAACCCGGAGGGCGCCGGCATCGGCGAGCTCCCGCAGGCCACGCCGTCCGGCTACGCCGCCTCGCACCTCGACGCGTTCGTGTGGATCAAGCCCCCGGGTGAGTCCGACGGTGCGTCGACGGACATCCCGAACGACCAGGGCAAGAAGTTCGACCGCATGTGCGACCCGACCTTCGTCTCGCCCAAGCTCAAGGACCAGCTGACCGGCGCCACGCCGGGCGCCCCGCTCGCGGGCCAGTGGTTCGAGGCCCAGTTCAAGACGCTGGTCACCAACGCCTACCCGGTGATCGCCGGCGGCACCACTCCCCCGCCCGACACGACGGCGCCCTCGGCCCCGACCGGTCTGACGGCGGGCACGGCGACCTCGACGAGCGTCCCGCTGTCGTGGACCGCCTCGACCGACAACGTCGCCGTGACCGGCTACGACGTCTACCGCGGCACCACGCTGGTGGGGTCGTCCACCTCCACGAGCTACACCGTGACCGGCCTCACCGCCTCGACGGCGTACTCGTTCACGGTCAAGGCCAAGGACGCGGCGGGCAACGTCTCGGCCGCCTCCGCGGCGGTCTCCGCCACCACGGCGTCCGGCACGGTCACCGACACGACGGCTCCCTCGGTGCCGACGGGTCTGGCGGCCGGCACCACGACGACCACCACGGTCCCGCTGACGTGGAACGCGTCGACGGACAACACCGGCGGCACGGGCGTCGCGGGCTACGAGGTCTACCGCGGCACCACCCTCGTCGCCACGACCACCTCGACGAGCTACACCGTGACCGGCCTGACGGCCGCGACCGCGTACTCGTTCACGGTCAAGGCCAAGGACCTGGCGGGCAACGTCTCGGCGGCCTCGGCAGCCGTGTCGGCGACCACCAAGACGGCGACGACCACGGACACGACGGCGCCCTCGGCACCGACGGGTCTCGCGGCCGGCACCACCACCACCAGCACCGTCCCGCTGACCTGGACCGCGTCGACCGACAACGTCGGCGTCACCGGGTACGACGTGTACAGCGGCAGCACGCTGGTCGGATCGTCCACCACGACGAGCTTCACGGTCACCGGCCTCGCGGCCGGCACGGCCTACTCGTTCACGGTCAAGGCCAAGGACGCGGCGGGCAACGTCTCCGCGGCGTCGTCGGCGGCCTCGGCCACCACGAAGACGGCCACGACCACCAGCAGCTGCTCGGTCAAGTACACCGCGAACAGCTGGAACACCGGGTTCACCGGCTCGATCAGGCTGACGAACACGGGGACCTCGGCGATCAACGGCTGGACCCTCGGCTTCTCGTTCGCCAACGGTCAGGTCGTCACGCAGGGCTGGAGCGCCGACTGGGCGCAGTCCGGTGCGGCGGTCACGGCGAAGGGCCTGTCGTGGAACGCCACGCTGGCGCCCGGAGCCTCGACCGACATCGGGTTCAACGGCTCGCACACGGGCACGAACAACGCGCCCACCGCCTTCACGCTGAACGGTGCGACCTGCACCGTCGTGGCGTGATCTAGCGGGAGCACGACCGCAGCGGGGGTCCTCCCACGGGAGGGCCCCCGCTCGGTCGTCAGGCCGTCAGGAGACCGCGTCCGCCACGGCGGCGACCAGCTCGTCGACGTCCGCCTCGGTGGTGTCGAACGAGCACATCAGCCGGACCTCGCCGGTCTCGACGATCCAGTCGTAGAAGCGCCAGCGGCGGCGCAGCACGTCGGCGACGCCCGCGGGGAAGATCACGAAGATGCCGTTGGCCTGCGTCGGGCGCGTGACCTGCACGCCCGGCAGCCCCTCGATGCCCGCCCGGAGCCGGGCCGCCATCGCGTTGGCGTGGCAGGCGGACCGCAGCCACAGGTCGCCCTCGTAGAGCGCGACCAGCTGGGCGGACACGAAGCGCATCTTCGACGCGAGCTGCATGTCCATCTTGCGCAGGTAGGTCAGCCCGCCGTCCGCGGCGGGATCCAGCACGACGACGGCCTCGCCGTACAGCAGCCCGTTCTTGGTGCCCCCCAGCGACAGCAGGTCCACGCCGGCGTCGGTGGTGAACGCGCGCAGCGGCACGTCGAGGCTGGCGGCCGCGTTGGAGATCCGGGCGCCGTCGAGGTGGAGCCTCAGCCCCAGCCCGTGCGCCTGGTCGGCCAGGGCGCGGACCTCGTCGGGCGTGTACAGCGTGCCCAGCTCGGTGGACTGCGTGATCGAGACGACGCCCGGCTGCGCGCGGTGCTCGTCGCCGAACCCCCATGCCTGGGTCGCGACGAGGTCCGGGGTGAGCTTGCCGTCGGGCGTCGGGACCGTGAGCAGCTTGAGACCGCCCATCCGCTCGGGCGCGCCGTTCTCGTCGGTGTGGATGTGCGCGGTCTCCGCGCAGACCACGGCTCCCCAGCGCGGCAGCACGGACTGCAGCGACAGGACGTTGGCGCCCGTGCCGTTGAAGACCGGGAACGCGGTCGCCTGGTCGCCGAAGTGCTGCGCGACGACCTCCTGGAGCCTCGCGGTGTAGACGTCCTCGCCGTACGCGGTCTGGTGGCCGCCGTTGGCCTCGGCGATCGCGGCGAGCACCTCGGGGTGCACCCCCGCGTAGTTGTCGGAGGCGAAGTCGCGGCGGTCCGCGTCATGCAGTCGGGTCACGGGGAGCAGTCTCTCCCGAGCGGCGACGCCGCTGCACATGCACCCCCGGCGTGCCGTGCGGCATGATCCGAGCAGCGCGAGGAGGTGGACGGTGACCCAGCCCGACGTGTCGCCCGAGGACGGCAGGACCGAGACGTCCAACGAGCGTGCGGACCGCAACTGGACCGAGCTGCTGCAGGAGCTGCGCGTCACGCAGACGGGCACGCAGATCCTCACCGGCTTCCTGCTGACCATCCCGTTCCAGCAGCGGTTCGCCGACCTCGACGACTACCAGACCGAGCTCTACCTCGTGCTGGTGGTCCTGGCCGTGCTCGCGACCGCCCTGTTCGTGGCTCCGGTGAGCCTGCACCGTGTGCTCTTCGGCCGCCGGCTCAAGCCGGAGCTGGTCACCGCGGGAGGGACGTTCGCGCGTGCCGGCCTGCTGGTCCTCGCGCTCGTCATGGCGGGCAGCGCGATGCTGATCTTCGACATCGTCGTGTCGCGCGGCGCCGGCCGCACGGTCGGGATCCTGTCGCTCGTGCTCCTGGGAACGTCCTGGTGGCTGCTCCCCCGGCTCATCGCACGGCGCGCGCCGGACTAGAGGTCAGGACGCCGCGGCAGCCCGGCAGGTCGCGCAGGTGCCGACGAGCTCGATGGTGTGGTCGACGTCGTCGAACCCGTGCGCGGCACCCACCTGGGCGGCCCACGCCTCGGCCTGCCCGGCCTCGATCTCGACCGTCCGGCCGCAGGACCGGCACACGAGGTGGTGGTGGTGGCTGCGCTGCTCGCAGCGGCGGTACACGGACTCGCCGTCCTCCGTGCGCAGCACGTCGACGTCGCCGTGCTCCGACAGGAGCTGGACCGCGCGGTACACGGTGGCGAGACCGACGCTGGATCCGCGGGCCCGGAGCATCTCGTGCAGCTGCTGGGCGCTGCGGAACTCGTCCACGTCCTCGAGCAGGTCGAGGATCTCGGCGCGCTGGCGCGTCTGCCGCGGCACGACCACCATCACGTCACCTCGCCTTCCTGAGATTGGTTCCCACTATAACGCGACCGGGCCCCCGATCCCGAAGGATCGAGGGCCCGGCCGAGGTGCTGAGGTCAGCCCTGGACGGCGCGCTTGAGGGCGCTGCCGGCCGTGAGCTTCACGCGGTAGCCCGCGGGGATCTCGAGCTTCTCGCCCGTCTGGGGGTTGATGCCGGTGCGGGCACCGCGCTCGGCGCGCGCGACGGCCAGGAAGCCGGGGATCGTGACGGCCTCGCCGGCGGCGAGGTTCTCGACGAGGACCTCCTGGAAGGCCTTGAGGGCCTTGTCCGCGTCGGTGTTGGTGAGGCCGGTCTTGGCCGCGACGGCCTGGACGAGCTCGGTGCGGTTCACGCTCACTGGATGTGCTCCTCTGTGTTCACTCGGGGCTTGCAGGCCCTGTTCGGGCCGTGTTCCCGGGCGCGCGGATGACCGCGGCAACCGGGGACGATCGGCTGACACTAACCCGTGGACCCCGTGGATCCGTGCATCGGGCGTGTCGCGTCACCTGTGAGTACGCGCCAGGAGGTCCTCGACGGGCAGCGTCGTGATGACCCGCGCGGGGTCGAGGTCGTGCTGGGCGGCCCGCGCGCAGCCGGCCATGAGCCAGTCCAGCTGGCCCGGTGCGTGGGAGTCCGTGTCGATGGAGAAGTCGCAGCCCGCCTCGATCGCGACCGTGAGGAGCTCGTGCGGCGGGTCGAGGCGGTCGGGCCGGCAGTTGATCTCCACGGCGACGCCGTGCTCGGCGCAGGCGTCGAACACGGCGCGCGCGTCGAACTCGCTCTGCGGCCGGCTCTTGCCCTTGATCTGCCGTCCCGTGCAGTGGCCCAGGACGTCCGTGCGCGGGTTGCTCACCGCGGCGATCATCCGGCGGGTCATGGGGCCGGACTCCATGCGGAGCTTCGAGTGCACCGACGCCACGACCACGTCGAGCTGGTGCAGGAGGTCGGGGTCCTGGTCCAGGCCACCGTCGTCGAGGATGTCGCACTCGATCCCCGTGAGCACGCGGAACGGGCCGACGGCACGGTTGAGGGCGGCCACCTGGTCGAGCTGGGCGCGCAGGCGCGAGGCCGACAGGCCGTTGGCGACGGTCAGCCGGGGCGAGTGGTCGGTGATCGCGAGGTACTCGTGGCCCAGCTCGAGCGCGGCGAGCACCATCTCCTGGATGGGCGTCGCGCCGTCCGACGCCTCGGTGTGCGAGTGCAGGTCGCCGCGCAGGGCCTCGCGCAGGGCGAGCGCCCTCGGGTCGGCCGTGGCCGTCAGGGACGTCGCGTACTCCGCCTCGAGGGTGTCCAGGTACTCGACCGGCTTGCCGCGCAGGACGTGGGCCACGACGTCGGCCGTCCGCGCGCCGACCGAGGGCAGGTCGGCGAGCGAGCCGGACGCGGCCAGCGCCACGAGCCGGTCGGCGTCCTGCCGTTCGACGCTGACCGCCGCCTTGCGGAAGGCCTCGCTGCGGTACGGGCTCGCCTGCGCGCGTTCCAGCAGGAAGGCGATGCGGCGCAGGGCGGCGACCGACTCGGCCTGCTTGTCGGCCGCCCCGCTCACGACGCCTTGCGGCGCGACTTGCGCGGGGTCGGCTCGTCCTCGTCGGACTTCGGCTTCTTCGCCTTGGCCTTGGGCTTGTCCTCGTCGTCGGAAGCCGGGGCCTCACCGCGAGAGCTGCGGGCCTTCTCGACGCTGCGCTGCAACGCGGCCAGCAGGTCGACGACGTCGCCGCCGTCGGCACCGGCCTCCTCGCCGGGCGGCACCGGGACGGCGCGGGTGCTGCCGGAGGAGACCTTGGCCTCGATCAGCTGCTCGAGCGCGCCGGCGTAGCGGTCCTCGTACTGCGAGGGGTCGAAGTCCGCTGCGAGCGACTCGACCAGCGAGGCCGCCATCGCCAGCTCCTGCGGTCGCACGGACACGTCGTCGTCCAGGACCGGGAAGTCGGCCGCCCGGACCTCGTCGGGCCACAGCAGCGTCTGCATCACGATCACGTTGTCCCGCACGCGCAGGATCGCCATCGACTCGCGCTGGCGCAGGGCCACCTTGACGACGGCCACGCGGTCCGCCTGCTCGAGCGCCCCGCGCAGGAGGGCGTACGGCTTGGCCGCGGTCTTCTCGGGCTCCAGGTAGTACGTCTTCTGCAGCAGGATCGGGTCGACCTGGTCCACCGGGACGAACTCAAGCACCTCGATCTCGCGCTCGGTCGACAGGGGCAGGGAGGCGAAGTCCTCGTCGGTGAGCACGACCAGCTCGCCGTCGTCGGTCTCGTACCCCTTCGCGATGTCCGACATCTCGACCGGCTCGTTGTCGATGCTGCAGAACTTGCGGTACCGGATCCGGCCGCCGTCCTCCTTGTGCACCTGGTGCAGGGTCACCTCGTGCTCGCCCGTCGCCGAGTACAGCCGCACCGGGACGTTGACCAGCCCGAAGGCGACCGCGCCCTTCCAGATCGCTCGCATGGCCGTGACCTCCGTGGTCGTTCGTGGGCGTGTCGACTCCCGGCCGCGCCCCGCGCGACCTTCTCTGGGCAGGATGGACCCGTGGAGCCCATGCTCGCCACCCCTGCGACCGGTCCGGCGGAGCTCCCGCGCGGGCCCGAGTGGGCGTTCGAGGTGAAGTGGGACGGCGTCCGGGCGCTCGCGGACACCACGTCGGACCGGTTGCGCCTCTGGAGCCGCAACGAGCGCGAGATCACCCCGGCCTACCCGGAGCTGTCCGGCCTGGCGGACGTGCAGGGCGCGATCCTGGACGGCGAGATCGTCCTGATGGCCGACGGGATCCCATCGTTCAGCGCGCTGGCCGAGCGGATGCACGTCCGCGACCCGCGGCGCGCCGAGGCCCTCGCGGCCCAGCGACCGGTGACGTTCCTGGTGTTCGACGTCCTGCGGCTGTACGGCGTCGACCTCATGCGCAGCCCGTACGACGAGCGGCGCGAGACTTTGGCCCGCCTCGAGCTGCCCGCCCGCGTCGAGCTCTCCCCGGTCTACCCCGACGGGGCGGAGCTGTGGGAGGTGACGAGGTCGCTCGGCCTCGAGGGGGTCGTCGCCAAGCGCCGGTCGTCCGCGTACCAGCCGGGCCGTCGGTCGCCCGACTGGGTCAAGGCACCGCACCGTCACACGCGGGCCGCGATCGTCGGCGGGTGGCGCGAGGAGACGACCGGGTCCGGGCGGCTCGGCGCGGTGCTGTTCGGCGCCCCCGACGCCAGCGGCGCCCTGCGCTACCTCGGTCGCGCGGGCAGCGGTCTGACCGGCAAGCGGGCCGCGGACCTGCAGCGGCGGCTCGTCCCGCGTGCCGGCTCCCCGTTCGACGACGAGGTGCCGCCGATCGACGCGCGCGGCACCCACTGGGTCGAGCCGACGGTCGTCGTCGACACCCTCTACCTCACTCGCACGCCCACCGGACGGCTGCGCCAGCCGGTGGTCCGGGGTGTGCGCACCGACACCGACGCGGACCCGTGGGAGCAGCCATGACACCCGAACGGCAGATGGTCGACGTCGAGGGCCGGCAGGTCCGGGTCAGCCACCTGGAGAAGGTGATGTACCCGATTACCGGGCTCACCAAGGCCGAGGTCATGAACTACCTCGTGCAGGTGGCCCCYGCGCTCCTCGGGCAGCTGCGCGACCGGCCCGTCACGCGGATCCGGTGGCCCGACGGCGTCTCCGGCGAGAAGTTCTTCGAGAAGAACACGCCGCGCGGTGCGCCCGAGTGGGTGCGTCGGCAGACCTTGCGGGCGGCGCCGGGGTCCAACGA
>NZ_JBFULZ010000042.1:0-25266 GCF_054049635.1 Cellulomonas sp. P5_C6
GCGCAGGATGCCGTCGGGTCGCGCGAGTGCGACGAGCGCCGCCCGCACCTCGTCGACGGCCAGCCCGGGCTGCTTGACGGCGAGCTGGACGAACCCGCGGACCACGGCCCCGAGCAGGGCCAGGACGGCGACCACCGGCACCAGCACGACCGKCGCGGACACCAGCCGGGTGTGCACGAGCGCGCGCCGACGGGCCGCGAACGACCGGCGCGGGTCGGCGCGGTCGTCCTCGCCGTCGCCGTCGCGGTCGACCGGGTCGCTCTCGAGCGCGACGGAGCGCAGCCCGAGGTACCCCGCCTGCGCGTGCCGGACCACGGCCGACGGGACGACGATCACCCGGTGGCCGGCCAGCCGCGCGCGGCGGGACAGGTCGAAGCCGTCGCCGAAGGGCCCGAGCAGCGGGTCCGTGCCGCCCAGCTCGTCCCAGACGTCGCGCCGCACGAGGGCACCGGCGATCCCGACGCCGAGCACGTCCTCGCGGCCGTCGTGCTGGCCCTGGTCGAGCTCGCCCGGCTCGACGTCGGTCATCCGACGGCCGGACCGGGACGTGCGGACGCCGACCTCGAGCAAGCGCTCCGGATCGGTCCAGGTGCGCTGCTTGACGCCCGCGACGCCGACGGACCGGGCGTGGCCGACCGCACGGACCAGCTCGGCGAGCGCCGTGGGGGCCGGCGCGCTGTCGTCGTGCAGCAGCCACAGCCAGCTGGTCGCGAGCCCCTGGTCGGACTCGACCGCACGGCGGACCGCGTGCCCGAACGTCCGGGCGCCCGGCGCGTGCACGAACCGCAGCGTGGKGGTCGGCGAGCCGCCCGCCGCGGCGAACGTGCTGGTCAGCAGCCGCTCGAGGGTGTCGTCGGTGCCGTCGGAGACGTCCACCAGGAGGACCCGCAGCGGTCGGCGGGTCTGCGCCGCGAGCGCCGTGAGCGTCGGGGCGAGGTACGGGGTGCGCCCGCGGGTGACGACGACCGCGCACACCGGCGTCGTCACCGGTGTCGAGGAGGTCGCGGTGGAGATGCCCACCGGCTGGAGCGTGTCAGTCATGCTCGGAACATCATGCCGTCGCGCGGGACGAGGCCCGCGCGCGACACTCCCGCCCGGGGCAGGACGTCAGACGACACGCCGCTTGAGCTTGCGCCGCTCCCGCTCGGACAGCCCGCCCCAGATGCCGAAGCGCTCGTCGTTCTGCAGCGCGTACTCGAGGCACTCGGAGCGCACGTCGCAACCCGTGCACACCTTCTTGGCCTCACGCGTCGAGCCGCCCTTCTCGGGGAAGAACGCCTCGGGGTCGGTCTGCGCGCACAGGGCGCGCTCCTGCCAGCCCATCGGGCCCTCGTCCTCGAGTGCGCCGAAGATCGGCAGGACGTTGGACGCGTGCGTCTGTGCACTCGTGCGTGCGTCCGACGGGAAGATCTCGTCGTTGTCGAGCAGGTTCCACATGCGTGCCTCCGTGCGGTCCTCGTGCTGGTTCTTCTGCTCGTTCAGGGGCTCGGCGTGCGACGGTCTCTGGACTGCTCTGTCGAGGCGTCGCGGGTGGTGCTCGCTCATGAATCCGTTCTAAGGAATTACACGCGTGTCGTTCGCGTTGGTCAAGCGGGAGCGTGGTAGTTGTCCGGTTTTGCCGGGTGAACTTGGCGCGGACGGGTGATCCGGGCGTGTCGTCCTACGCTGTCCGCGTGCCCCTGACGACGATCGCGGACCTCCTGCAGCTGCTCACGCGCGAGCCCGGCCGAYCGCGGATCACCTGGTACGGGACGGACGGGGAGCGCGTCGAGCTCTCCGGCGCGGTCCTGGAGAACTGGGTCAGCAAGACCGCCAACCTCCTGGTCGAGGAGTTCGACGCCGGGCCCGGCACGCGGGTACGGATCGACCTGCCCGGCCACTGGCGGACGGTCGTCTGGGCGTTCGCGTCCTGGCGGGTGGGCGCGTGCGTGGTGGCGGTGGACGACGGCCCGACCGACGTCGTCGTGACCGACCGCCCCGGCGAGCACGTCGGGGCGCCCGACCTCGTCGCGGTGACGCTGCCCGCCCTTGCGCGACGGTTCGCCGGCGAGCTCCCACCCTCCGCGGTGGACGCGGCGACGGCCGTGATGACCTACGGCGACGTGCTCGGCTGGTCGCCGCCCGTCGACGCCGCCTCACCGGCGCTCGTCGACGCGTCCGGCACCTGGACCCATGCGACGCTGCCCGACCACCCGACGGTCGCGAAGGCTCCGCGGGACAGCGGCCGCACGGCGCTGGTCGCGGACGCCTCGTCGCTGCTCGCCACCCTGGCCGTCCTTGCCGACGGGGGCTCGGTGGTGCTGATCGCCCCCGACGCCCTCGCCCGCCTGGCCGCCGGTCCCGGACGCCTCGACGCGCTCCTGGGCTCGGAGCAGGTGTCCACCGACCTGCTTCGCGGGTCGGCCTCCGACGCCTGAGTCCCGGCTAGGGTCGTCGCCATGCCGGACACCGCTCTGCCTCCGCTCACCTGGATGGGCACCCTTCGCTGGCCGCTGGTCGAACGCGCGATGGCCCAGGAGCCCAGGACCGCGTCGGTGCTCGAGCTCGGGTGCGGCCAGGGCGCCCTCGGTGCCCGGCTCGCGCGGACGTTCGACTCCTACACGGGGGTCGAGCCCGACCAGTCCTCCGCGCAGGTGGCGCAGGCGCGGGTCGAGCCCTGGGGCGGCCGCGTGGTGCCCGACCTGGCGGACGCCGGGTCCGGGGCGCAGATCGTGTGCGCCTTCGAGGTCCTGGAGCACATCGAGGACGACCGGGCCGCGCTCGCCGGCTGGCTGACGCACGCGGCGCCCGGAGCTCTCTGCGTCTTCTCGGTGCCGGCGGACCCGCACCGGTTCAGCACCACCGACCGGCTGGTCGGTCACTACCGCCGGTACACCGACGACGATCTCGGCGGCCTGCTCACGTCGGTGGGCCTGGTCGACGTGCGCCTGCGGCGGTACGGCTATCCGGTCGCCTACGCGCTCGAGGACGCGCGCAACCTCGCGGCGACCCGCCGGTTGACCGGCGAGGGCGCCGACCAGGAGTCGATGGACGAGCGCAGCCACGGCTCTGGCCGCCTGTTCCAACCGCACCGGCCGTGGGAGGGGACGCTTCGCCAGGTGGCGACCAAGCCGTTCCGCGTGTGGCAGGACGCCGTCCCGGGTCGCGGACCGTGCCTGGTCGCCAGCGGGCGGGTCAGTCCGGCGTCCTGACCACGACGCGGCGCCGCCGGGCCGCGAGCAGGCCCGAGCCGCCGAGCAGAAGGTCCGCCGCCGTCTGCACCACGCGACTGACCAGCACGACCACGAGGATCGCGTGCTGGTCGACGTGCCCGGACAGCAGGAGCCCGAGGACGAGCTCGCGGGCACCGAGGCCGGCCGGCACGAACACGACGACGAACCCGACGATCCAGGCCAGGGCGTACGCGCCGGTCGACAGCAGGTAGGTCTCGACCCCCGACGTCATGCCGACGGCCCGCCCCAGCAGCCACACCTGCAGGCCCACCACCAGCCAGCCGGCCACCGACCACCCGGTCGCGGCGACGGTCCCCCGCACGGTCAGCGGGTGCTCCAGCGGCTCGCGGCGGGCGACCCGCATGGCGAGCGCGAGGATGCGGTTCAGGACGGGCGGCGCGAGGGCGACGAGGGCGACCGGGATGGCCACCCACGCCCACCGCACGTCGATCCCGGCGCCCCCGGCGATGACGAGGGCGGGCAGCGCGACCGCCAGGCCGGACACGATCGAGACGAGCACGGTGACGACCATCGCGCTCAGGGACCGGCGCCGTGGGATCTGCTGGTCCGCCCCGAGCTCCGTCGCGGCGACGATGTTCCAGATGCCGCCGGGGACGTACTTGCCCAGCTGGCTCACGAAGAAGATGGTGAACGCGGGACGCAGCGGAACCGCGGAGCCCAGGTCGGTCAGGACGGCCCGCCACGACAGCATGGTGAGCAGCAGGTACACCACCGCGAGCGCKAGGGCGCCGACGACGAGCCCGACCGGGATCGAGGTCAGCGCCTGCTCGACGTCGGACCACTGGTGCACCACGGCGACGGTGGCCGCACCGAGCGCGACGACGACGAACGCCAGACGCACCCACGGCGAGCGCAGCACCGCGATGACCCGGTTCACGCGAGCCGCTCCAGCGCGTCCACGAGGGGCGCGACCGATGCCCTCGCGGACATCGTCGCGCCCGCCCAGGCTGCCGAGCGCACGCCGAGCGCCTGCACGGCGGCGGTGTCGGCCGCGAGGTCGCGCAAGGCCCCTGCGAGCGCGTCCGCGTCACCTGGCGGGACGTAGACGGCGACGTCGCCGAGGGCGCGCCGCTGGGGCGGCGTGTCGCTGGTGACCACCACACAGCCGGCGGCGGCGCCCTGGAAAGCCTTGTTGGGCACGACGGAGAGGGCCTTGCGACTGGTGCCGACGATGCCCAGGCACACGTCGTGGGCGGCGACCAGCGCGGGCAGCCGGTCGGCCTCGACCCAGCGCACCCGCCTGATGCCCGGCACCCCGGCGAGCAGCGCGTCCACGGCCGCCTCGTCCTGGCCCGTGCCGACGATCGTCGCCTCGACCGCGCCGTCCAGCAGTCGCAGCGCCTCGGCGATCACGGGCGTCCCCTGCAGCGGCGTGAACAGCCCGAAGAAGATCACCGACAGCGGTCCGCCTGCGGGCCGGGCAGGCCGGGCGTCACCGGCCTCGAACCACCGCGAGTCGGCCCCGACGGGGACGACGACCGCGCGCTCCCGGACGTCGGGCGGCAGCGCGTCGGCGTGCTCGTCGGTGTCGACCACGACGACGTCGGCACGCCGCAGCGCGAAGGTGTCGAGGCCCACCAGCAGGCGTCGCCGCACCCGCCCGGCCACCCCGCGGTCGGCGGCCGTGCCCGCGCCGGAGATGAGGAAGTCCAGGACCACCGGCACAGGGCGGGTCAGCCGCCGCACGAGCGCGATGTCGAAGTGCCCGAGGTGGCCGACGAGCACCACGTCCGGCCGCGGTCCGCGGCGACGACGACGGCGCAGCGCCGGCACCAGTCGCGACCAGGCCCGCAGCAGGGAGATGCCCAGGAGAGGCAGTGCGGCCGGCCGGCGCAGCATGTCGACGCGCTGCGCGGTGTCCAGGCGCAGCGGCTCGACGATCTCCTCGACGGCCCAGCCCCGCTCGCGCAGGCCCTGCACGATGACGCGGATGCGGGGGTGGCTGTCGGCGTCGTAGGTCCCGGTGGCCAGGATCGTGCCGCGGTCGTCGCTCATCACGCCTCCGCGTCGAGGCCGGGATAAAGAGTGCGCATCGTCCTGACCGTCCTGTCGCCACGTCGCCCCTGCATCGGCATGGCCGCCGGAAGGCCCCCCGATGCTACCGGTCCCGTGCGCGGCGAGGCCGAGCGTTCCTCCCGGTAGGGTCGCGCATGCGGTCCCGCCCGACCAGAGACGAGACGACGTGACCCTCCCCCGCACGCGCCCCGACGCCCCGGCCCGCCGAGCCGTGTCGGAGCCGTCGCGCATCGCGGTGAGCATCGTGGGGCTGCCGGACCGGATCGTCATGCTCCTGTTCTGGTGCGCCCTGGTGGTCGCCGGCGCGGTGCTGTGCTCGCAGTTCCGCCCGGTCGTCGTCCTGCCGCTGTTGGTCGTCGTCCTCGTCTCGACGTGGCGGCTCGTGCCGGCGCCACTGCACGCCGACCGTCGCACCCTCGCGTCGTCCGCCGTCGCCCTGGGCGCGACCGCGCTCTGGCTCGCTCTGAACATCCCGTACGCGTCGCGCTTCGTCGTCGTGTGGCGCGACCCGGGCTTCCTCACGCTCGAAGGGATCTGGCTGTCCGGGCACGCGAGCGCCGAGATTCCCGTCGGTGCCGCCGTGCAGGTGCAGCACGCGGTCCCGGGGCTGTCCGCGCAGACCGGCGCGTACGACCTCGTGGGCACCTCGCTGCAGGTGCAGGGCGCCAAGCTGCTCCCCGGGATGCTCGGACTGGCGGGCTGGGTGGGCGGCGAGCACGCCGTGCTCGAGGCCAACCTGGCCATCGGTGCGGTCGGGCTGCTCGCCGTCTTCGCCCTGGCCCGACGCGTGGTCAACCCCGTGGTCGCGTTGGTCCCGATGCTCGCGCTCGCCGTCTCGCTGCCGATGATCGCCTTCTCGCGGTCCGCCTACACCGAACCCGTCACCCTCGCGCTGGTCGTCGGCGGTCTGACCATGGCGTGGTCGGCGGCCGAGACCCGGACGTGGTGGCGCTACCTCGTCGCCGGCGCCATGGTCGGTGCCACCGCCCTGGTCCGCATCGACGGCGCCGCGTCGGTCATCGGCATCGTCGCGGGCATCGGCCTCACCGCCGCTGCGGCTCTCACGCCCCGGTCGCGACGCCGGCAGCTGACCGCGCTCTGCCTGGTCGCGGCCGGGGCGATCGTCATGGTCGCGCTCGGCTATCTCGACCTGCGCCTGCACAGCCAGGACTACCTGTCCGACCTCTGGCGACGGTTCCGCCAGCTGATGGTGGGCCTCGGGCTGACCGTCGTGGGCGTCGTGCTGCTCAGCGTCCCCGCCTGGTTCGACCCGGTGCGTCGCCGGATCCTCGCCCGTCGCCGCGCGCTGGCGGCCGCCGGAGCGGTCCTGGTCGTCGCCGTGGCCGTCCTGCTCGCCCTGCGGCCGCTGTGGATGGTCAACCATCACGTCCCGGCAGGTACCGGGTACGCGGACCTGATCGGGTCGCTCCAGGAGCAGGCAGGGCTGCCGGTCGACCCCACGCGCAGCTACGACGAGTACTCGCTCTCCTGGCACGCCTGGTACTACGGCTGGCCGACGGTGGTCCTCGCCGTCGCCGGCTCTGCCGTCGTGGTGCACCGCATGATCCGCCGCCGCGACCCGCGCCTCGCGTTCCTGGTCGGCGTCGTGGTCGTCCCGTCACTGCTCTACCTCTGGGTGGTGAGCATCACCCCGTACCAGGTGTGGGCGATGCGGCGGTTCCTGCCGGTGACCATCCCCGGGCTGCTGCTGGCGGCTGCGGTGACGGTCGACCTCCTGTGGGCTCGCGGATCACGCCTGGGCCGGGCCGCCGCCGTGCTGGGCACGGGCCTGGTGCTCGCCCTGCCGTTGACCACGTGGGGCCCGCTGCTCGGGGTGGTCGAGCAGGACGCTCGGCTCGGCGAGGCGCACGCGGCCTGCGCCGCCATCGGCGACGACCCGGTCCTCTACCTGCACGTCGGCACGGAGTCACCGCCGTACCTCGCGACGATCCGGACGATGTGCGGCGTCGAGGTGGTCCAGGCGACCGAGCCGCCCACGCAGGCCGACCTCGCGGCCGTGCGGGCGGCCTGGGGCGGCGGGGACGTCAAGGTCGTCGCGTTCCTGCCGGACGTGCTGCCCTGGCCCGGCGGCCGGGCGCCGGAACCGCTGCGTGTCTCGGCGATCACCGAGTGGGAGCGTGCCGTCCAGCGGGTGCCGACGGACGCCGTCGACACCCGGTCAACCCTGTGGGTGGCCACGATCGAGCCCGACGGCTCGCTCACACCGGTCAGTGGCGGTACTGGAGCTCCTTGATGCGCTCGAGCTGGTCCTCGAGGAGCACCCGGTTGATGCGCTGCAGGTCCGACAGGACCCCGAGCGCCAGCGAGAGCAGGGCCGCGACCGCCATGATCGAGCCGAAGATCAGGGACTGGACGTTTCCGGCGTGCTCGTCGTGGGCGAACCAGAGCACGACGAACCGCACCATCGGGATGAGCGCCAGGATCCCGAACACCGCGGTCAGCGTGGCGAAGATGACGTACGGCTTGAACATCAGGTAGCTGCGCGTGATCGCCGAGGCCGACTTCAGCATGTGGTGGAAGATGTTCTTGAAGAGCCGCGACTCCCGAGTCTTCGGGTTGGTCACCACCGGGACGCTCTCAATCCGCAGCCGCTTGTGCCCGGCCTGGATGATCGTCTCCATGCAGTAGCTGAACTCGGTGACGATGTTCAGCCGGAACAGCGAGGCGCGCGAGTAGGCACGGAAGCCGCTCGCCGCATCGGGCAGGTCGGTGTCCGCCGCGCCGTTCACCACGCGGCTGCCGATCCGCTGCATGAGCCTCTTGAACGGCGAGAAGTGCTCGATCGTGGCCGTCTGCCGGTCGGCGATCACGATGTCGGCGACGCCGTCGACGATCGGCCGCACCAGATCCGGGATGCGGTCCTGCGGGTACTGGTTGTCCCCGTCSGTGTTGACSACGATGTCCGCGCCGTGGCTCAGCGCATAGTCCACACCGTCCCGGAACGACCGGGCGAGACCCATGTTGCGCGAGTGGTGCACGAAGTGGCGGACACCCAGCGCCTTGGCGACCTCGATCGTGCGGTCGGTCGACCCGTCGTCGATGACAAGGATCTCGAGCTCGTCCACGCCCTCGATCTGCGCGGGGATCGACGCCAGCACCGCGGGGAGGGTTGCCTCCTCATTGAGGCAGGGAACCTGGATGAAGACCTTCATGACCGTCCTGTCGCCACGTCGCCCACAACATCGGCGCGACCGCCGCGAGGCTCCCCGATGGTACCCGGGGCCGCGGGGGTCGGTGAGCGGCGGAGCCCGCGCCGCGGGGTAGGGTCCTGGCGTCCCGTGAGGCCTGACGAGAGGCGAGGAAAGCCGGCTGTGAACCCGCCTGACCCGGACGGCGCCGCACCTCGCACCGGTGGTCGGATCGGCCCCGCGATCGTGGCCCTCCCTGACCGGCTCGTGATGCTCCTCTTCTGGTGCTCGCTCGTCGTCGCCGTGAGCGTCATCGCCGCGCAGTTCCGCCCGGTGGTCGTCCTGCCGCTCCTCGCGGTCGTGATCGTGGCCACGTGGCGCCTGGTCCCTGCCCCGCTCGCAGCCACCGGGCGGCAGGTCGGTGCCGCGGGGGCGGCCGTCCTCGTCTGCGCCGTGTGGCTCGGCCTCAACCTCCCGCTCGCCTCGCGCTACGTCACGGTCACCCGGGACCCCGGCTTCCTCACCCTCGAGGGGATCTGGCTGTCGACGCATGCCAACCCCGACATCCCGGTCGGCGCCGCGGCGCAGGTTCAGCACGCGGTGCCGGGCCTGACGGCCGCGACGGGCGCCTACGACCTGGTCGACGGCACGCTGCGCGTCCAGGGCGCCAAGCTGCTGCCCGGGATGCTCGGGCTCGCGGGCTGGGTGGGCGGGCAGCAGGCGGTGCTCGTGGCGAACCTCGTCATCGGGGCGCTCGCCCTCCTCGCGGTGTTCACCCTCGCTCGACGCATGGTCTCCTCCACGACCGCCCTCGTGCCCGTCGTCGCGCTCGCGCTCTCCATGCCGATGGTGGCGTTCTCCCGGTCCGCGTACACCGAACCCCTCACGCTCGCGCTCGTCGCCGGCGGCCTCACGATGGCGTGGTCGGCCGCCGAGACCCGGAGGCCGTGGCGCTACCTGGTGGCGGGCGGGATGGTGGGCGCGACGGCCCTCGCGCGCATCGACGGCGCGGCGTCGGTGATCGGCCTCGTGCTCGGCATCGGGCTCACGGCTGCGGCCGCGTTCACCCCAGCGGCGCGACGGCGCCAGCTCGTCGCCGTGAGCCTCGCGGCCCTCGGCGCACTGTCCATGGTCGTCCTGGGCTACGTCGACCTGCGCCTCCACAGCCCGGGCTACCTCGAGCTGCTCTGGTCGCAGTTCTCTGCCCTGATCGCGGCCCTGGTCGCGACCGTCGTGGTCGTGCTGGCCGTGAGTCTCCCCCGGTGGCTGGACCCCGTGCGCCGGTGGGTGCTGCGCCGTCGACGCGGGCTCTCCTGGCTCGCCGCCGCACTGGTCGTGGTCGTGTCCCTCGTGCTCGTGACCAGGCCGGCGTGGATGACGGAGCACCACGGGGAACCGGACACGGCGTACTCGGCGCTCGTCGCGGCGCTCCAGGCGATCGCCGGGGTCCCGGTCGATGCAACCCGCAGCTACGACGAGTACTCGCTGAGCTGGCAGGCGTGGTACTTCGGCTGGCCGATGGTCGCGCTGGCTCTCGCGGGCCTCGCGATCCTGGTTCGGCGCATGGTCCGAGCGCGGGACCCGCGGCTCGCCCTGTTCGTCGGCGTCGTCGTCGCACCGTCGCTGCTCTACCTGTGGCGCGTGAGCATCAGCCCGGACCAGGTCTGGGCGATGCGGCGGTTCCTCGCCGTGACCATCCCGGGCCTGCTCCTGGCCTCGGCTCTCACCATCGAGGCGCTGTGGTCCCGTCGCACGGCGTGGCTCCGCGTCGTGGCCGGGATCGCCGCCGCTCTCGTCCTCGTCTACCCGGCGACCACCTGGGGGCCCGTGCTGAGGTCGGTGGAGCAGGACGGCCGGCTGGGCGAGGCGCGGGCTGTGTGCGACGCCGTCGGCTCCAACCCGGTCCTCTACATCTACGCCGGTCCGTCGGCGCCCCCGTACCTCGCGACGATCCGCACCCTGTGCGACGTGGAGGTGGTCCAGACGTCGATCCCGCCGACGACGGAGGACCTCCTGACCGTGCGCAGGGCGTGGGGCGACCGCGACGTGAGCGTCGTCGCCTTCGCTCCCGCCGCCCTGCCCTGGCCGGACGGCGTCGCAGCTCCGCCCCTGCGGACGACGGCAGTCTCCGTCTGGGAGCGGACGCTCGTGTCGGTGCCCGAGAACCCCGAGCACGGCGAGTCGACCGTCTGGGTCGCCACGATCACGGCCGACGGATCGCTCGAGCCAGCGCCGGCGGGCTGACGGCACTATCGTGCCCGCATGGACCCAGACCCGGAGGAGAGGGAGCTCGCTCCCACCGCGGGGCTCGACTATGCGGAGCGGCTCTACGACATCAGCAACGTCTGGTGGAAGCGGCTGCTCCACGTCCAGGCGCCCTACCAGGCCAACATCCGGCGCTTCGACCTCGGCCGCACCATCGACGTCGGCTGCGGCATCGGCCGCAACCTCAAGACGCTCGCACCGGGCTCGGTCGGCGTCGACCACAACCCGTACGCGATCGAGGTCGCGCGCCGCACGGGGGTGGCGGCCTACACCGACGACGAGTTCTTCGCCGATCCCGACCTCGCCCGGCCCGACAGCTTCGACGGCATGCTCGTCGCGCACGTCATCGAGCACCTGACGCCGCAGGACGCGCGCTCGATCCTCGGGATGTACCTGCCCCTCGTGCACCCKGGCGGCCGCATCGCGTTCATCACGCCGCAGGAGCGCGGGTACGCCAGCGACCACACGCACATCACGTTCACGGGGTTCGAGGAGCTGCGCGCGCTGGCCGACGACCTCGGCCTGATCACGGTGCGGAACGCGTCGTTCCCGTTCCCGCGCTGGGCGGGCAAGGCGTTCGTCTACAACGAGTTCGTCCTGCTGGCCCGCAAGCCGGTCTGACGTCAGGGGACGTCGGCCTGCACCACGACGCCGGCGCCGCACACCGTGAGCTCCCCGTCGCGCGCGGGCACGAACGCCGCGTCGCCCTGCGTCAGGGTCAGCGAGCCGTCGCCGGTGCTGCTGACCGTGACCTCGCCGGAGAGGCAGAGCAGGACGCGCGGGCCGCGGCCCGGCAGCGGGTGCGAGCCGTCGTCGGCGATCTCGGTGATCGACAGCTCGAAGTCGTCGACCGGCGCGTAGAACACCCGGGTCGCGCCGTGGAAGGTCTCGGGCGCGACGCGGATGGGCGGGGCGGCGACATAGTCGACGTTGCGCAGCAGCTCGGGGACGTCGACGTGCTTGGGGGTCAGCCCGGCCCGCAGCACGTTGTCCGAGCTGGCCATGATCTCGACCGCGACGCCGCGCAGGTACGCGTGCACGCCGCCGGCCGGCACGAACATCGCGTCGCCGGGCTCGAGCGTCACCGGGTTGAGCAGCAGCGACGTGACGACCCCCGGGTCGCCCGGGTAGGCGGCGGCGAGCTCGACCACCGTGCGGTCGGCGCGCGGCGACGGGGAGCCGATGGCCAGGCGGGCGGCGCAGGCGTCGACCACGTCCTGGACGTCGCGGGCGGACGGCCGGGTGGCGGGCTCGAGCAGCTGCGTGAACGCGGCGCGGATCCCGTCGGCGGTCGGCTGCGCCCGCAGGACGTCGCAGAGCTCCTTGGCCAGCGGCGCGTCCAGGCCGGCGAGCAGCTCGGCCGCGCGGCGCGGGGCCCGGAAGCCGCAGACGGCCTCGAAGCGGGTCAGCGCGTAGACCAGCTCGGGCTTGTGGTTGGCGTCGCGGAAGTTCCGGTGCGGGGCCGTGACCGGGACGCCCGCACGCTCCTCGTCGTCGAACCCGGCACGGGCCCGCGCGATGTTCGGGTGCACCTGCAGCGAGAGCGGCTGCTCGGCCGCGATGATCTTGAGCAGGTACGGCAGCTCGGCGCCGAAGCGGGCCACCACGTCCTCGCCCAGGATGCCGTCCGGGTCCCCCGCGATGAATGCGTGCAGCGGCTGCGCCGCCTCGTCCTGGGTGATCGACGGGGCCGACGGGTGGGCGCCCATCCAGGCCTCCGCGAGGACGCCGTCGGTCGCAGCGACACCGAGCAGGTCCGGGATGGCGTCGCGCGATCCCCATGCGTAGCTCTGCAGGGCGTGGCTGATCCGGATCACGGGCACCTCGTCTGTCGGGGGCGGGGCTGCCCGAATCCTACCGGCCGACGGCGACGGGGCGGCTGTGTGTCGGGCCACACCCGACATAGGCCAGACTGTGTGACCATGCGCGGCATCATCCTCGCCGGTGGATCCGGAACCCGACTGCACCCCATCACCCTCGGCGTGAGCAAGCAGCTCGTGCCGGTGTACGACAAACCGATGATCTACTACCCGCTCTCCACGCTGATCCTCGCGGGGATCCAGGACGTGCTGATCATCACGACGCCGCACGACGCCGAGCAGTTCCAGCGGCTGCTGGGCGACGGGTCCCAGTTCGGCATCTCGATCAGCTACACCGTCCAGGCGGAGCCCAACGGGCTGGCGCAGGCGTTCGTGCTCGGCGCGGACTTCGTCGGCACCGACTCGGCCGCGCTCGTGCTGGGCGACAACATCTTCTACGGGCCCGGGCTGGGCTCCCAGCTGCAACGGTTCCACCAGATCGACGGCGCCGCCGTGTTCGCCTACCGAGTGGCCGACCCGACGGCCTACGGCGTCGTGGAGTTCGATGCCGACGGCAAGGCGCTCTCGCTCGAGGAGAAGCCGGTCGCCCCCAAGAGCTCCTACGCGGTCCCCGGGCTGTACTTCTACGACAACGACGTCGTGCAGATCGCCCGGGACCTGGTGCCCTCGCCGCGTGGCGAGTACGAGATCACCGACGTCAACCGTACGTACCTCGAGCAGGGCCGCCTGCAGGTCGAGGTCCTCCCCCGCGGGACGGCCTGGCTCGACACCGGCACGTTCGACTCCCTGCTCGAGGCGTCCGACTACGTGCGGACCATCGAGCACCGCCAGGGCCTCAAGGTCGGCTGCCCCGAGGAGGTCGCCTGGCGTCGGGGCTTCCTGTCCGACGAGCAGCTGGCCGAGCGGGCGAACGCCCTGGTCAAGTCGGGGTACGGCACCTACCTGCTCAGCCTCCTGGCCTGAGACGCCGGATGCCGCGACCCCCTCGGCGGGGGTCGCGGCATCGCGAGCGAGCGAGCGCGCGTCAGGACGCGCGCAGCAGGGCGAGGTCGTGGTCGACCATGCGGCCGACGACCTCCTCGAACGCGACCGTCGGTCGCCAGTCGAGCTCCGCGGCGGCCTTGCGGGCGTCGCCGACGATCTCGGACGCGTCGACCGGCCGCACGAAGCGCGGGTCGACGCGCACGTGCGGCTGCCAGTCCTCGATGCCGGCCCGCGCGAACGCCGCCGCGGCGAACTCCGCCACGGAGTGGGTGCGGCCCGTCGCGACGACGAAGTCGTCGGCCACGGCGTGCCGCGCGGCCCGGACCATCGCGTCGACGTAGTCGTCGGCCCAGCCCCAGTCGCGCCGCGCGTCCAGGTTGCCCAGCGCCAGCACCCCCGAGCCGTCCACGGCGATCTGCGCGGCGGCCGCGGTGATCTTGCGGGTGACGAACGACGTCGGGCGCAGCGGCGACTCGTGGTTGTAGAGCACGCACGCCGACACGTGCAGGCCGCGCGAGCGGTACACGGACGCCATCTGGTGCGCGTACGCCTTCGCCGCCCCGTACGGGGAGACGGGCCGGATCGCGGTGCCCTCGTCCTGCGGCGACCGGTCGGGCAGGCCGAAGATCTCCGCGGACGACGCCTGGACCACCCGGACCGCCCGGCCCGTGGACTCCTGCGCACGCCACGCGGCCTCGAACAGCCCCACGGCGCCGACGCCGGTGATCTCGCCCGTGAGCACCGGGTGGTCCCACGAGTAGGCCACCGAGGAGATGCCCGCGAGGTTGTAGATCTCGTCAGGCGCGACGTCGGCGACGATCCGCCCGAGCGCCGCGGCGTCCCGCAGGTCGGCGACGTGCACGACGACCTCGGACGGCCGGTCGCCGCGCGACGCCGTGACGTCGTCCTCGTTGCGCACGAGACCGTGCACCTCGACGCCCTCCGCCAGCAGCCGGCGCGCCAGCAGCGTGCCGTCCTGCCCGGTGACCCCGGTGACGAAAGCTGTCGTCACCGACTCACTTCCCCGCGAGCAGGCGCTGCTCCTCGAGGTCGTTCTCGACCATCATCTTCACGAGGCCCGGGAAGTCGACCTCTCGCTTCCAGCCGAGCACGTCCTGCGCCTTGGACGGGTCGCCGACCAGCAGGTCGACCTCGGCGGGGCGCATGAACGCGGGGTTCTGCTTGACGTAGCGCGACCAGTCGTCGATGCCGACGGCGTGGAACGCGAGGTCCAGCAGCTCGCCGATCGAGTGGGTCTCGCCCGTCGCCACGACGTAGTCGTCGGCCTCGGGCTGCTGCAGCATGCGCCACATCGCCTCGACGTAGTCACCGGCGAAGCCCCAGTCGCGCTTGGCGTCGAGGTTGCCGAGCACCACGTCGTCCTGCAGGCCGAGCGCGATGCGCGCCACGGCGATCGAGATCTTGCGGGTGACGAACTCCGGTCCGCGGCGCGGCGACTCGTGGTTGAAGAGGATGCCCGACGAGGCGTGCATCCCGTAGGACTCGCGGTAGTTGATCGTCATGTAGTGGCCGAACACCTTGGCCACGCCGTACGGCGAGCGGGGCCACAGCAGCGTGGACTCGCGCTGGGGCACCTCCTGCACCTTGCCGAACATCTCCGAGCTGGAGGCCTGGTAGAAGCGGACCCGCGCCGGGTCGTCGTGCGAGTACAGGCGCACGGCCTCGAGGATGTTCAGCACGCCCATGCCGGTGACCTCCGAGGTCACGCGGGCGTTCTCCCACGAGTACGCGACGAACGAGATGGCGCCGAGGTTGTAGACCTCGTCCGGCTGGGCGATCTCGAGCGCCCGCAGCAGGGACGAGAGGTCGCCGAGGTCGCCGGTGAGGAGCTGGACGCCCGGCACCGTCTGCTCGACGAGGGATCGCTTCGGGTTGTTCTGTCCGCGGATGAGGCCGAAGACGTCGTAGCCCTTGGCGAGCAGCAGCTCGGCGAGATACAGGCCGTCCTGACCGGTGATTCCGGTGATGAGAGCGCGTGGCATGCCGCCAACCTTAGCGGGGGCTGCCACCTGCCCGGGACGGCTATCGGGCCGCCGAGTAGGCGTCGACGTGCACCCGCGCGGCCGCGTCCCAGGTGAAACCGGCAGCGCGGCGGGCCGCGGCGGCGCCGAGGACGGCCCGTCGCGCGGGGTCGTCGAGCAGCTCGCGCAGGGCGGTCGCGATGTCCGCGGCGTCGGTCCCGCAGTACGCGACCGCGTCGCCGCCGACCTCGGGCAACGAGAGCCGACGCGTGGTCAGCACCGTCGAACCGCAGGCCATGGCCTCGAGCACGGGCAGGCCGAACCCCTCGCCGAGGCTCGGGTAGGCCACGACGTCCGCGCCCGCGAGCAGCCCGGCCAGGTCGCCGAGCGGCACGTAGCCCGGCACCACGACCCGCAGGCGGTCCGGCACGCGCGCGACGGCCCCGTCGAGCTGCTCGTCCCACCCGCGCGCGCCGGCGAGCACGAGCGCCGGCGGGTCGTCGTCGTCCGCCACGGCCGCGGCCCAGCCCTCGACCAGGGCGACGACGTTCTTGCGCGGCTCCAGCGTGCCGAGGAACGCGACGTAGCGCCCGTGGACGCCGAGCCCGTCCGCGACGCGACGCGACTCCCCCGGCTCGACCGGCCGGAAGACGGCGGCGTCGACCCCGTGGTAGGCCACGTGGAACCGGTCCGGGTCGCCGCCCGCCTCGCGCAGCACCTCGTCGCGCGTCGCGGCCGACGGCACGACGAGCCCGCGGGCGCGCCGGACCGCGAGCCGGGTGGCGGCGCGGAAGAACACGGCCTTGCTGCGCAGGTGCCACTGGGGGGCGGTGAAGAACGTCGCGTCGTGCAGCGTCACCACGACGGGCACGGGGCTGACCAGCGGCATCGTGTAGTGCGGGCTGTGCARCACGTCGGCGCGGACGCGGCGGGCGAGCCACGGCAGGCCGACCTGCTCCCAGAGCATGCGCGCGGGTCGCCGCGCGATCCAGCCCGGCGCCGCCACGACGGTCGCGCCGGTGCCCTCGAAGACAGCCGTGTCCCGGGCCTGGCACACGACCGTGAGGTCGACGCCCGCGCGCACCAGGGCCGGGGCCAGCTCGTCGACGTACCGTCCGACGCCGCCGCGGTCGGCCGGGACGGCCGTCGCGTCGAGGAGCACCCGCCCCGCTCCGGGCTTCGCGACGGGCACGGAGCTGTGGGGCGTGGGCACGCCGTAGTCTCTCACCCATGCCGCTCGCCCCTCCGCCGCTGCGTGTCGCCATGACGGTGGAGCAGGCYTGGCAGCCGGTCCCGGGCGGCTCCGGGACCTACGTCGCGGAGATGTCGCGCGAGCTGGCCACGCGGGTCGAGCTGACCGCGGTCTCGGCGTGGCACCGGCAGCCGGCACCCCCCGACTGGGCGCCGTCCGGCCGCCGGCGGCGGGTCCCGCTGCCCCGCACGGCGATGTACGAGGCGTGGCAGCGCGTGGGCCTGCCGCGGATCGAGTGGACCGCGGGTGCGGTCGACGTCGTGCACGCCTCGACGTGGGCCGTGCCGCCCACCACGAAGCCGCTGGTCGCGACCGTGCACGACCTGGCGTTCCTGGTGGAGCCGGACCACTTCACCGCCCGCGGGATCGGCTTCTTCGGCCGGGCGCTCGAGCACGTCCGACGCCGTGCCGACGCCGTCGTCGTGCCGTCCCTGCACACCCGCGACGAGTGCGTCGACGCCGGCATCCCCGCCGACCGGCTGCACGTCGTGCCGCTCGCCAGCCGCCTGCCCGCCACCACGCCGCAGGACGTGGCCGAGTTCCGCTCCCGGAACGGCCTGACCCGGCCGTACGTGCTCTGGGCCGGCACGGTCGAACCCCGCAAGAACCTGCCCGCGGTCCTCGCCGCGTACGCGACGCTGCGCCGGGCGCGCCCCGACGTCGACCTCGTCCTCGTCGGTCCCAGCGGCTGGGRGGACGTCGACATCCCGACCGACGACTCCGTGCACCGGCTCGGCCTGCTCTCCCGCGTCGACCTTGCCCGGGCCTACGCCGGCGCGGCCGCGTTCTGCTTCCCGTCGCTGCGCGAGGGCTTCGGGCTGCCGGTGCTGGAGGCGATGAGCGCGGGCGTCCCCGTGGTCACGTCGGCCGGCACGTCCTGCGCCGAGGTCGCCGGGACGGCCGGCCTGCTGGTCGACCCCACCGACCACGACGCCCTCGCGGGCGCGCTCGAGGTGGCGTGCGGGAGCGACGGGCCGGCGCTGGCCGCGGCGGGCCTGGCGCGCGCCGCCGAGTTCTCGTGGGCGGCCGCGGCGGAGCGCACCGTCGAGGTGTACGCCGCGATCACCGGCCGTCAGTGGGCGGCGACGGCCTGACGGTAGGCACCGACGGTGGCGTCGACGCAGCGCTGCCAGGTGAACGTCCCGGCCCAGGCCCGGCCCGCGTCCTGGTCGCGCGCGGGCGCGGTGACCAACGCGTCGGCCCAGGCGTCGACGTCCGTCGGCGCGACCAGGCGGACGTGGGTCCCGCCGACCTCGCGGAGCACGGGGATGTCGCTGCAGAGCACCGGCGTGCCGGCGGCGAGCGCCTCGAGCACGGGCAGGCCGAAACCCTCGTAGAGCGACGGCATCGCCAGCGCCCGGGCCCCCGCGACCAGGCCGCGGACCTCGGCCCCCGGCAGGTGCGGCAGCACGACGGTGCCGGGTCCGGGAGACAGGTCGGCCCACCCGGAGGCGCCGACGAGCACCAGCCCGAGCGTGCCGCCGGCCGCGCGGTAGGCCGCGAACCCGGCCAGCAGCGTCGACAGGTTCTTGCGGGGCTCGCGCGTGCCGACGAAGACGACGTACTCGTCCGGCAGGCCGAGCGCGGCGACCCGCGCGGGATCGAGCGGCTCGGCCGCGAACCATTCGGGCGCCACGCCCAGGGGGGTCGCCACGACCCGGTCGGCGGCGACGCCGTAGTGCTCGACCACCTCGTCGCGGATCGCCGCCGACGGCGTGACGACGACGTCCGCGTAGCGCAGGCCGCGCGGCACGAGGGTGCGGTACTGGCGCGACGCCGCGGAGACGAGCTCCGGGTACCTCTCGTAGCTGAGGTCGTGGATCATCACGACGCCGGCCGCGCCGGACGGCGGCTGCACGAAGTTGGTGCCGTGGAAGACGTCGTGCCGCCCGGCCAGCCATTCCACCCGCGGCAGCGGCGTGCGTAGCCACGACGCCCGCAGGACCCGCGCCGGCACGGCCCGGTGCCGCCAGCCGACGGCAGCGGGCAGGTCGGCCGGCCGCTGGGCGCGACCCGAGAACGCCGTGAGGTCCACGGAGACGTCGCCGCGCGCGGCCAGGCCCGAGACCAGGTGCTGCACGTACGTGCCGACGCCGGTCCGGGGGCCGACCAGCGGCGTCGCGTCGAGCGCGACCCGCAGCGGCTCAGGCACCCGGCCGGCGCCCGGTGGGAGCCGGCACGGCGCCGGGCCCGGCGTCCGGACCCGCCTCCGGGCCGGTCTCCGACGCACGCTCCACGGACTCGACCGAGGCGCGCCGCATGGCGTTGACCTGGTCGACCACGGGCTGCACCTGCCACGCCGTCACCTTGCGGACCGCCTTGCGCACCAGCACGCGCACCCCGCGGCCCTGACCCGGGTCAGGCAGGTGCACGTCGCCCAGCCGCCGCAGCGGGGCCGAGACGGCGCCCGTCCCGACGGCGCTCGGACCCGGCGTGCCGTGCCCGTCGAGCGGGACGGCGTGCCCGCGACGCCGCGCGGCGCGCAGCACCACCTGGGCCTGGATCGCGTCGCGGCCGGCATCGGCGCTGGGCCACGGCTGCACCTCGACCACCGGCTCGGACCCGCCGGCCGCGCGGCGCATGGCCTTGCGCAGGCCCGCGTCGTCGTCGACGATCGTGACGCCGTCCTCCTCGTGCGCCTGCTCCACGAGGGCACCCACCCGGGTCGCGATGACGCGGCGCCCGAACAGCAGGGCCCGCTCCATCACGCTGGAGGACCAGATCTCGCGGTACGGCAGCACCACGACGTCGGAGGCGACGATCCACCGGTCGAACAGCTCGTCGCTGACGAACCCCAGGTGCACGTGCGCGCCCGGGATGCGGGCGGCGAGCCCCTCGAGGTCGTCGGCGTAGCGGACGAACGCGGGGTCCTCGACGCGCACCGAGCCGACGACGTCGAGCCGCACGCCGCCGCGCCCCATGCCCGAGAAGGCCCGGACGGCGCGGTCGAAGCCCTTGTGCGGCTGGATGAAGCCGATCGACAGGAACACGGTGGCGTCCTGCGCGATGCCGAGGCTCGCCCGGGCCTGCGCCTGGTCCAGCGGGGTGTGCGCGACGAACGTGGCGCCGGGGTCGACCACCCGGATGTGGGAGGACTGCACGCCGAACGCCTCGCGGAACGAGTCGACCTCGCTCTGGGAGTGCACGCTGATCTGGTCGACCCGCCGCCACAGCTGACGCGTGATCAGGGCCGCCGGGCTGCTCCCGCGGCCGTACCGGTAGTCGACCTCGTGCACCACGACCTCGACCCGCTTGGCGCGGGCGAACGCGGCGCTCAGGGCCAGCCCCACTGCGGCCCGGTCCGACTGCCCTGCGCCCGGCGGGTAGAAGAAGTCCGGGTGGAACTGCACGATCACCAGGTCGTAGCCCGCGACGCGCTTGGCCAGCGCCAGCGCCCCGCGCGGCCCGACCAGGTCGAGGTGGTAGTGCGCGGCCGACGGGCCCGGCGAGAGCACCTCGACGTCGTGGCCCTCGCGGCGCAGGGCGGCCACCTGCTGCTGGGCGTACGCGGCGATGCCGTCCCGCAGCGGGGGGTAGGGCGAGACCATCAGGATCCTCATGCGACGACCCCCGTCCACGCCTCGATCTGCGCCTCGACCGCATCGAGCACGGTCTCCCACTGGTAGTGGGACAGCACGTACTCACGGCCGCTGACGGCCAGCGCCGCAGCCTCCTCGGGAGCCTCGGCGACGAAGCGCAGGGCCTCCTCGAGCTCGAGCGCGTCGTCGTACGTCAGACCCGCGCCGGAGCGCTCGCAGTGCCACTTCACGACGTCGCTGCCCCCGTTGGCGATGACGGGCGTGCCCGCCAGCCACGCCTCCATGATCGTGCGCGAGAACGCCTCGAACCGGCTGGGCTGGATGTAGGCGTCGGCCGCCGCGAACGCGTTGTCGCGCTCGTCGTCGTCGAGGAAGCCCACGTCGATCACCTTGCCCTCGAACCCGACCGGCGGCCGGACCTCGCCGCCACCCATCGTGACCAGCGTGAACGGGAACTGCCCGCGCGCGTCGATGTCGGCGAGGATCTCGAGCAGCTCGTCCCAGCCCTTCGCGCCCTCACGCCGGCCGGCGTAGAGCAGGAAGCGGCCCTCGATGCCGTACCGCTCGCGGAACCCGTCGGGGTCGTACGACGCCGGGACCTCCACCCCGCATCCGACCACCTTGTGGGGCGCGAGCTTGGAGGTGATCCGTTCCGCCAGGTCCTGCTCGGGGTCGGACTGGAACAGCAGCCCGGCGCTGCCGGTGAACACCGGCTGGAAGAGCTCGAGGTACGCGTACGGCTCGTCGTGCAGGCAGGTCCACAGCACGCTCTTGTGCGGCACGATCTGCGAGCACGCGAACGTCACCCAGAACGGGTACGGCGTGAACACGAAGGCCCGGTACTCGTCCGAGCTGTCGAGGATGTAGTGGTACAGGTCCGGTGCCCGCATGCCGGAGTTCATCCAGCGCTGCTGCTCGGAGATGGTCAGCGGGTCGCCCGTGAGGATCCGGTGCTCCAGGACCCCCCGCTCGGGCAGCGCGTCGCCGTCGACCGTGAACCGCCGCACCGGCATGCCGTCCTCGACGGTGACGCCCGGTTCGGTCTCGTTCTTCCACGTGTGGTGGTCGAGGGCCGTCGTCGTGAGGRTCTCGACGTCCCAGCCCCGCTTCTGCAGGCCGAACGCCATGTGGCGCAGCACGATCTCCGCACCACCGACGATCCGGTCGCCGTAGCGCGCCGGGACGAACGCGATCTTGCCCTGACGACTGCTCATGACACCGCCTCGACGGAGAACCGGGGGGCGAGGTGGACGACGCCCACCTCGGTGGCCGTGGTGCGCACGCGCACGACMGCGGCACGGTCGACGCGGTGCCACTCGGCCCCACGCTGCGGGTGCACCGCGGCCGTGACGTAGTACTGGCCCTCGACCACAGGCAGCCGGTCGACGGCGAACTCCGCCCACTGCTTGCCGGTCGCCTTCGCGACCGTGACGCCGAGCATGTGCGTGTTCGTGCCGTACACCAGCCGCTCCATGTTGTCGGTGAGGGCCAGGCCCACGACGTAGTCGTCGATGGGCTCGTGCGCCTCGATCCCGATGCGGAACCGCACGGGCTGGTCGGGGCCGATGGTGATGAGCGGCACGCCGTCGGGGTCGGTCACCTGCACGTCCGTGATCGTGGCCGGGCGCGGCGCGTCGTCGTCCACCAGCTCGGCGGCGATCTCGTCGTTGGCGTCGCGGAACGCACGGATGATCTCGACGGAGGTGCCCTGCAGGATCGAGCGGCCGTGGTCGAGCATGACCGCGTGGTCGCACATCTCGCGCACCTGGTCCAGCGAGTGGGTGACCAGCACGATGGTGCGGCCCTCCCCCTGGAACTGGCGGATCCGCTCGATGCACTTGCGCTGGAACGGCTCGTCGCCGACCGCCAGGACCTCGTCCACCAGCAGGATGTCCGGGTCGACGTGCACGGCGACGGCGAACGCGAGCCGGACGTACATGCCGCTCGAGTAGAACTTCACCTGGGTGTCGATGAACTCCTCGATGCCCGAGAAGTCGACGATCGCGTCGAAGTACTTCTCGGTCTGCTTCTTGGTCAGGCCCAGCAGCGAGGCGTTGAGGAAGACGTTCTCGCGGCCCGTGAGGTCGCCGTGGAAGCCCGCGCCGAGCTCGAGCAGAGCGGCCAGCCGCCCGCGGCGCTCCACGATGCCGGCGGACGGTGTCAGCACGCCGCCGATGACCTTGAGCAGCGTGCTCTTGCCGGAGCCGTTGTGGCCGACCAGCCCGATGGTCGAGCCCTCGGGCACCGTGAGGTCGATGTCCTTGAGCGCCCAGAAGGTGGTCTCGTTGTCCTTGGAGGCACGCCGGTTGACCAGGCGCTCCTTGAGGCTCTTGTCGTTGCGCAGGCGGAACTGCTTGGAGACGCCCTCGAGGCGGATGATGTCGCTCACGGTCACAGCTCCTGTGCGAAGTTGCCCTGGGCCCGCGCGAACACGCGCTGGGCGAACCACAGGAGGACGAGGCTGACGGCGCTGATGATGAGGAGCCGCATGGCCAGCGGGCCGTCGTAGTAGAACGGTGCACCCTGCTCGGTCAGCCCGCCCGGCCACAGCGCGCGCTGGAACGCCAGCACCACGTTCGCCATCGGGTTGAGCATGTAGACGTCGAACAGCCACGGGTAGCCGGCGTCGGTCAGCGTGGACTGCACCTTCGTCCAGTCGTAGACGATCGGCGTCATCCAGAACCAGAGCAGCAGGCCCACCTCGACCAGGTACTGCACGTCCCGCAGGAACACGTTCGCGGCGGCCAGCACCAGGCCGAGCGCCGTCCCGAAGAGGATCAGCGTGAGCAGCGCGAGCGGGACGAGGAGCAGGTTGCTGGGCGCGGGCCAGGAGCCGGTCACCACGTACGCGCCCAGCAGCACCACCAGCTGGATCGCGAAGTTCACCGCGGCCGCGCCCACGACGGACAGCGGGAACAGCTCGCGCGGCATGTAGACCTTCTTGACCAGGCCCGCGTTGCTGATGATCGACCCGGTCGACCCGCCGATGATGTCGGTGAACAGCGACCAGGCCAGCAGGCCAGTGAAGAGGTAGACGCCGAACTCGGGGATCGTCTTGCCGGAGCCCAGGAAGAAGCCGATGGCGATCGAGTAGACGAGGAGCTGCAGCAGGGGGCGCGCGAGCGTCCAGAAGAACCCGAGGAACGAGTCCTTGTACTTGACCTTGAGCTCCTTGCGGACCAGGTTGCCCAGGAGCTCGCGGTACTGGACGACCTCGCGCACGTCGGCCCAGAAACCGTGGAACCACCGGGCCTGCGAGAACACCCGCGTCATCTCGCCCGACACGTGACGGCGCTGGTCCTCGGGCGCGGCGTCGGCCCCCAAGGCTTGCTCGAGTCCGCTCATCGGGCGTTCCTGCAGTTGCTCACGAACGTCAGAGCGTACCGGGACAGCCACACCCGCGGCTCCGGGCGGGTGGTCGCGGGCGGCTAGCATGTAGCGCGCCGCTGGACCGCCGACCGGAACGAGGAACCACCCCGATGGATGTGATCGTGTGCGGCGCCCAGGTGCCCTTCGTGCGTGGAGGGGCTGAGCTCGCGACGGCCAACCTCGTCCGTGCACTGCAGGAGAACGGACACCGCGCCGAGCTGGTCCACCTCCCGACGGCGTGGGAGAAGGAGCGGGTGTTCGACGCCCCGCTCGCCTGGCGGATGCTCCCGATGGACGCCGACGCGGTCATCACCACCAACTTCCCCTCGTACTACGCGCGCCACCCGCGCAAGATCGTCTGGCTGTTCCACCAGCACCGGGGCGCGTACGACGGTGCGGACGCCGCCTGGTCGGACATGGGCCTGGACGACGAGTCGCTCGAGATCCAGCGCCAGCTGACCGAGTGGGACACCAACGCGCTCCTCGAGGCGCAGCGCATCCACACGATCTCCGACGTGGTGGCCGACCGCCTCGCCCGGTACAACGGGCTCGAGGGCGTGACGCTCTACCACCCGCCGCCCCTGTCGGAGGACCTGCGCACCGGCGAGTACGGCGACTACGTCTTCACGCCCACCCGTCTCGAGGCCAACAAGCGCCCCGAGCGGATCGTCGCGGCGATGCCGTACGTGACCTCGGGTGTGCGCGCGGTCGTCGCCGGCCGCGGCTCCATGGCCGCGCAGCTGGCGCAGCAGGTGGAGAAGCACGACCTGGCCGACCGGGTCGAGCTGCCCGGGTTCGTCACCGACGAGGCGCTGGTGGACCTGTTCGCCGACTCGCTGGGCGTGATCTACGACCCGCACGACGAGGACTACGGCTACGTGACCCTGCAGGCGTTCCTGGCGGGCAAGCCCGTCATCACGTCGCAGGACGCCGGCGGCGTGCTCGAGTGGGTCGAGGACGGCGTCACCGGCCTGGTCACCGACGGCACGCCCGAGGGCCTCGCCGACGCCATCGACCGGCTCTCCTCGGACAAGGCCGCCGCCGCCGAGATGGGCATGGAGGGCCGCCGACGGGCCGCCGAGCTGTCCTGGCCGTCGGTCGTCGAGCAGCTTCTCGCATGAGCCGTCTGCGTATCGGCATCGCGACCCGTGCGCCGGTCGGGGACGATCTGCGCGCCGCGCTCACGCGACTCGCCGAGCGTGCCGATGTTGTCGCTGTGGTCGATGGTGGCCGGTTCGACACCGTGGTCCGGACCGCTGAGGCGCCCGGTCCCTTCGGCGAGCGCACGACCGTCTGGGTGGACGCCGAGACCGACCTGTCCGTACCGGCGGTCGCCGCGGCGACGGTCGTGATCGCCGCCCCGGACGTCGCGCGCGAGGTCCGCGCCCAGGTCAGCGCCCCCGTCCTGGTGCTCGGGCCGCAGGAGGCCCACGGCGCAGCCCGCCCCGTCGCCCCGTTCACACGTTCGCGGATCCGCCGCGCGCGTGGGCTCGAGGGCGCGCGCGCGGTCACCCGACACGTCGCCGGTGAGTGGTCGTGGGACCACGAGCCGGTGGAAGAGGCCACGGCGGTCACCGCCGTGGCGCTCGCCAGCGTCCTCGTGACGGACGACGCCACGACAGCCGTGCTCGGCGCGGCATGGGGGGCACCCGTCGTG
>NZ_JBFULZ010000043.1:0-25076 GCF_054049635.1 Cellulomonas sp. P5_C6
ACGCAGCACCGTCGGCGGGCACCCCGTCGAGCGCCCAGCCGTGGAACTCCCACGCGACCAGGTCCTTCGAGCGCCGCACCTGCACGCCGGCCCGCACGGGACCGTCCGCCCAGGCGTCGGTGGAGAACAGCCAGTACGTGCCGTCGTCGTCGCGCACYGCGGTCGGGTCGTGCGCGTGCCGGCCGCCCCACAGGGCCGTGTCGGGGAGCATCGGGTCAGCCCTTCGAGCCGGTGAGCGCGACGGACTCGATGATCTGCCGCTGGAAGATGAGGAAGACGACGAGGATCGGCAGGAGCGCGACGAACGACGCGGCCATGATCAGCGGGTAGTCCCGCTGCGTCGCGAACTCGACGTTGAGGTTGGCGATCACCACCTGGAGCGTCTGCTTCTCCGGGGTGTTCAGGTAGAGGATCGGCGCCAGGTAGTCGTTCCAGACGAACATGAACCAGAGGATGAACTGGGCGGCGATCGCCGGGCGGATCATCGGCATGATCATGACGCGGAAGATCTGCAGGTAGGACGCCCCGTCGATCTTGGCGGCCTCGATCATGGAGTCGGGCACGGTCGACAGGTACTGCCGCAGGAAGAAGATCATGATGATGTTCCCGAAGAGCAGGGGGACGATCAGCGGCAGCAGGGTGTCCACCCAGTGCAGCCGGGAGAACATCACGAACTGCGGGATCATGATCGTCGGGTACGGCACCATCAGGCCCGAGAGCAGGACGAGGAAGATCGTGTTCTTGTAGGGCAGCCGCAGCTTGGCCAGCGCGAACGCGGCGAGCGCGGACGTGAACGTGCCGATGACCGTCACGCTCAGCGCGACGATGAGGCTGTTCTTGAAGCCCGACAGGATCGGGGCCTCGGTCCACATCCGCACGAACGTGTCCCACTGCGGCGGGTTCGGGATCCAGACCGGGGGCAGGGCGAACACCTGCACCTTGGTCTTGAGCGCCGTGGTGAACATCCAGAGCAGCGGCGCGAGCATCACCAGCGAGCCGACAGCGAGCAGGACGAACAGGGCGGCGTTGCCGAGGCGGCTCTCCCGCTGCGCACCTGTCCGGGGTCGGTCGGTCGGGGCCTGGGTGGGCGGCTTCATCAGGGTCGTGGCCATGGTTGCGTCTCCGTTCCTCAGTCGATGCTGAAGCTGTTGCGCCGGTTGAGGCGGAACTGGATCAAGGTGATGACGAAGACGAGCACGCCGAGCACGATCGACATCGCCGTCGCGTACCCCATCTGCTGGTACTTGAAGGCCTTGCGGACGATGTACCAGACGATSGAGGCGGAGCTGAACTCSGGGCCGCCSGCSGGSGTCATGATGTTGATCTCSGTGAAGATCTGGGACCCGGCGATGATGTTGGTGACGACSAGGAAGAAGGTCACCGGCCGSACCATCGGCAGCGTGATGTTCCGCAGCCGCTGGAACGAGTTGGCGCCGTCGAGCGCCGCGGCCTCGTGCAGCGACGCGGGCACGCCCTGGATCGCGGCCAGGTACAGGAGCATCGAGTACCCGAGCCCCTTCCAGATGGCCATGATGATGATGGCCGGCTTGACCGTCGCGGTGTTCTGCAGCCAGTCGGGCCCGTCGATCCCGAACCAGGCCAGCACCTGGTTGATGAGGCCGAAGTCGCCGTTGTAGGCGAACTGCCACACGATCGCGATCGCGGCCAGCGAGGAGATCACCGGGACGTAGTAGATGGTCCGGAACGCCGTGCGCCCGTGGATCTTCCGGTTGAGCGCGAGCGCCAGGAGCAGCGAGAGCGCCAGGCCGATCGGGATGCCGATCATGTAGAAGAACGTGTTGTAGAGCGAGATGCGGAAGTACTCGTCGCCGAACAGGGTCACGTAGTTGTCGAGGCCCACGAACGTCATCGGGCCCAGGCCGTTCCAGCTGGTCAGCGACGCGTAGACCGCGAAGCAGATCGGGTACAGCGTGAACAGCAGGAACCCGATGATCGGCGCGGCGACGAACGCGAGCGCCCACCGGTGCTCCGCGCGGTGCAGGCGGCGGCTCGCCTTCTTCGCCCGTTGCTCGGGCGTCAGGCCGGCGGCGCCGGTCGACGTCGACTCGAGGGTCGCGGTCATCGCGAGGTCCTTTCCGGGGGATCCCGCCGCCCGGGGGCGTGCCCGGGCGGCGGGATCAGGGAGGGGTGGGACTACTTGCCGGCCGCGGCCTGCTCGGCGTTGGCGTTCGACTCGTCGAGGAGCTTCTGCATCTTCGGCTGCTCCTCGGCCAGGTAGTCGGCGGCCGTCTGCTTGCCGTCGAGCACCGGCTGGATGTTGGTCCAGAGCTCGTCGTACCACTCGGCGCCGTAGGTGAAGGCGGCCGGCATCGCGCGGCCGTACTCCTGCGCGATGTCCAGGAACTCCTGGCGGTTGGCGGGCTCGGCGCCCTCCTCCGCCGCCCAGGTCTGCGCCATGTCGACGAGGTTCGGGATCTGGACGTTGGCGTCGACCAGCGTCTGCTGCGCGTCGGCGTCGGTGCTCAGGTACGTGGCGAGCTTGACGGCGTCGTCCGGGTACTTCGACGTGGCGGAGACCCCGATGCCGAGCGAGCCGAGCCAGGTGGCCGTCCCGCCGTCGCCGACGGTCGGCCAGGGGATCAGGTCGTAGTCGAAGTCGAGGTCGTTGTAGACCGAGACGTCCCACGGGCCCACCGGGAAGAAGCCGATCTGCCCGGCCATCCAGCGCTGGTAGGTGTCGAGCGTGGCGGCGTCGGAGGCCGACGGCGTGACCTTGTCGACGTTGGTGAGGTCCGCGAACTTCTGCAGCGCGTCGGCGAACTCGGGGGTGTCCACGGTGACCTTGGTGCGGTCCTCGTTGGTCCAGTCGCCGCCGTTGCTCCACACCATCGACTGCAGGTTCCACTGGACGTTGAGCCCGGTGCCCCACTGGTCGACCGCGCCGTCGCCGTCGGTGTCCTTGGTGAGCTGCTTGCTGATGTCGACGAACTGGTCCCACGTGAGCGGGGTGTCCTTGTCGGGCAGCGGGATGCCCGCGGCCTCGAGCATCGTCTTGTTGTAGCCGAACGAGAACGGGCCGACGTCCTTGGGCAGGCCGTAGAGCGCGCCGTCCGGGGTGCCCTGGAGCTCGCCGTCGAAGCGGTAGGAGTCGACGCCGTAGGGCCAGATGTTGTCCAGGTCGACGCCGCTGGCCTCCACCTCGTCGGTGATGTCCGCGAGCACGCCGGAGCTGACGTACGACTGCAGGCTGGCCTGCTCGATGTAGAACACGTCGGGCACGTTGTTGCCGGCCACGGCCGCCTGGAGCTTGGTGGCGTACTGGTCGGCGTCGGTGACGATGACCTTCACCTTCACGCCGGTGTCCGCCGTGTACTTGGCGATGGCGGCCTCGTACGCCGCCTTCTCGTCCGCGCCGCCGCGGAACATGAACGTGATCTGCTTGTCACCGCCGTCGCTTCCGCCGTCGCCGCCGCTGCACGCCGTGAGCGCGAGCATCCCGGCGACCGCGGCGAACGCAGCGCCGGCGATGAGCCTGTTCCTCTTCATCGTCCTGCCTCCCATATCCCGAGGATGTGTGAGGTCACGGTCGCGTCAGGACCGCTGGGGGGCAGGTCCGTCAGGGTCGTCGTTGACCTCGGTCCGTCTGATCAGCGTCGCATTTACAACGTTGATCTACAACGATGTAGAACATGACACGAGAAGTGGCGCGGGGTCAAGCCACGAACGCATAACGGCCCGGTTGACGCCGTCGGAGGGGCCGTGCATGATGCGTCTACAACGATGTAGAAGCGACCGACGGCGAAGGGGCTGACGATGTCGATGCACGCGCAGACCCCGCCGATGGGGTGGAACAGCTGGGACAGCTACGGGACCACCGTGACGCAGGACGAGGTCCTGGCGAACGCCCGCGTGCTGGCCGAGACGCTGCTGCCGCACGGGTGGGACACGGTCGTGGTCGACATCGACTGGTACGACCCAGCGGCCCGCGCGCACGGCTACAACGACGGCTCGTCGCTGGTCCTCGACGCCTTCGGGCGGCAGCTGCCCGCCGAGAACCGGTTCCCGTCCGCGGCAGGTGGACGCGGCTTCGGCCCGCTCGCCGACGAGGTGCACGCCCTGGGCCTGCGGTTCGGGGTGCACATGATGCGCGGGATCCCGAGGCTCGCCGTCGAGCGAGACCTGCCCGTCGAGGGCACGGGCTGGACGGCCCGCGACGCCGCCGACACGACCTCGGTCTGCCCCTGGAACTCCGACAACTACGGCCTCGACCACGACCACCCGGCGGCGCAGACGTACCTCGACGGTCTGGTCGCGCAGCTGGCCGGCTGGGGCGTGGACTTCCTCAAGGTCGACGACATGCTCGCGCCGTACCACCCGGACGCGATCGAGGCGTGGGCGCGGGCGATCGAACGCTCCGGCCGCGACCTCGTCCTGTCGCTGTCGCCCGGCACCCACCTGTCGACCGCGCAGGTCGACCATCTGCGCCGGCACGCCCAGATGTGGCGGATCTCCGACGACCTGTGGGACCGCTGGGAGGACGTGCACGCGCAGTTCGCGCGGCTGGCCCGGTGGGCGCCCCTGCAGCGGCCCGGAGGGTGGGCGGACGCCGACATGCTGCCGCTCGGCCGCATCGGGCTGCGCGCGGAGCGCGGTGACGACCGGCACAGCAGGCTCACCCCCGACGAGCAGCGCACGATCCTCACCCTCTGGGTGATGGGCCGCTCGCCGCTGATGGTCGGTGGGGACCTGCCGACCAGCGACCCGGCGACCCTCGACCTGCTGGCCAACCCCGCCGTCGGCCACGTGCTGCGGAACGCGACCGGCGGCCGGGAGATCGTCCGCGAACCGCTCGACGACGGCGAGCTGATCGTCTGGACGGCGGTCGAGGACGCGACCACCTACGTCGCCGCGTTCTGGACCGGCCCGCAGGCGCGGACCGTCTCGCTCCCGCTCTCCTCACTGGTCGGCCACGCCGCCGCGAGGGACGACTGGACCACCCGGGACCTGTGGGACCCCGGCGCCACCCCCGACCTGCACACCACCACGTGGGAGCCCGAGGGCGCGCTCGTCCTCGAGCTCTCGTCCCACGGCGTGCGCTGGACCGCGCTCGACCACCGACCGAACCAGGAGACCCCATGATCCCCGTCCGACTCACCCTCGACCCGGCCTTCCGGGTCGGTCCGGTCCGCCGGCGCACGTTCGGCTCCTTCGTCGAGCACCTCGGCCGCTGCGTCTACACCGGCATCCACGACCCCGCGCACCCGACGGCCGACGCCGACGGGTTCCGCAAGGACGTGCTCGAGCTGACCCGCGAGCTCGGCGTCAGCACGGTGCGCTACCCGGGCGGCAACTTCGTCTCGGGCTACCGCTGGGAGGACGGCGTCGGCCCGCGGGACCAGCGCCCGGCTCGCCTCGACCTCGCGTGGCACTCGACCGACCCCAACACGGTCGGCGTCGAGGAGTTCATGCGCTGGGCGAAGCTGGCCGAGGTCGAGCCGATGATGGCCGTGAACCTGGGGACGCGCGGCGTGCAGGAGGCCGTCGACCTCCTCGAGTACTGCAACGTCCGCGGCGGCACCCGCCTGTCCGACCAGCGCCGCGCCAACGGCGCCCCCGACCCGTACGACGTCCGCATGTGGTGCCTGGGCAACGAGATGGACGGCCCCTGGCAGATCGGGCACAAGACCGCCTACGAGTACGGCCGGCTGGCCGCCGAGACCGGCCGCGCGATGCGCATGGTCGACCCCGACCTCGAGCTGGTCGCGTGCGGCTCGTCCGGCGTCGCCATCCCGACGTTCGGCGAGTGGGAGCGCATCGTGCTCACCGAGGCGTACGAGCAGGTCGACCTCATCTCCGCCCACGCCTACTACTGGGAGGAGGACGGCGACCTCGGCTCGTTCCTGGCCTCGGCCGTGGACATGGACCACTTCGTGGAGTCGGTGAGCGCCACGGCCGACGCCGTGCGCGCGCACAAGAAGCTGGACAAGCGGATCCACATCTCGTTCGACGAGTGGAACGTCTGGTACCAGCACCGCGCCGAGTCGAAGCCGCCGACCGGGCACGACTGGCCCGTCGCGCCCGTGCTGCTCGAGGACCGGTACAACGTCGCGGACGCCGTCGTCGTCGGCAACCTGCTCATCTCCCTGCTGCGCCACACCGACCGCGTGCACTCCGCGTCGCTGGCGCAGCTGGTCAACGTGATCGCGCCGATCATGACCGAGCCCGGCGGCCGGTCCTGGAAGCAGACGATCTTCCATCCCTTCGCCCAGGCGTCGCGCTACGCGGTCGGCGACGTGCTGCAGGTGGCGGTCGAGTCGCCGACGTACGAGACGGCGAAGTACGGCGACGCCGCGCTCGTCGACGCCGTCGCGACGCGGGACCCCGAGACCGGCGCCGTCGCGCTGTTCGCGGTCAACCGCTCGCTGACCGAGACCGTCACGCTCGAGGTCGACGCCCGCTCGCTGCCCGGCCTGCGCGTCGTCGAGGCGACCACGCTGTCCAACCCCGACCACACCTGGTCGGCGACGGCCGACGACGACACCTCGGTGACGCCCCGGGCCAACGCGTCCGCGGTCGTCCGGGACGGCCGGCTCACCGTCGAGGTGCCGCCGGTCTCCTGGAACGTCGTCCGGCTGGGGGTCTGACCGCCGTGCGCCGAGCCGTCGTGGCGGGCGTCGTCGCCCTCGCCCTGCTGGGGGGTGCCGGGGCCGCGGCCGCACTGCGGTCCGACCCGGCTCCCGCCGCGACGGCCCTGTCCCTCGGCGGGGACATCCGCACCCACGACCCCGCGCTGGTCGCGGGCGCCGAGGGCGAGCCCTGGTACGTGTTCTCCACCGGCGACGTGCGCACGGGGCTCGGCGCGCCGCAGATCCGGCGGTCCACCGACGACGGCCTGACCTGGGAGCTCGTCGGCACCGTCTGGGACGCCGCCACCCGGCCCGAGTGGGTCTACGACGCCGTGCCGGGGGTGTCGAACTTCTGGGCGCCTGACGTCGTCGAGCACGACGGCACGTTCTACCTCTACTACGCGGCGTCCACGTTCGGCTCCAACAGGTCCGTCATCGGGCTCACGACGAACACCACGCTCGACCCGGACGACCCCGACTACGCGTGGGTCGACCAGGGCGAGGTCATCGGGTCCGAGCCGGGGGAGACCGACTACAACGCGATCGACCCCGGCGTCGTCGAGGACGCCGCCGGCACCCCGTGGATGGCGTTCGGCTCGTTCTGGGGTGGCATCCAGCTGGTCGAGCTGACCTGGCCGTCCGGCAAGGTCGCGGCCGGGGCGGAGCCGACGACGATCGCCAGCCGCACMTCGCCGCCCAACGCGATCGAGGCGCCGTACGTGGTGCTGCACGACGGCTGGTACTACCTGTTCGTCTCGCGCGACGCCTGCTGCCAGGGCACCGACTCGACGTACAACATCGCGGTCGGCCGCTCGCGGGAGGTCACCGGCCCGTACGTCGACCGGTCCGGGTCGGAGATGACGCTCGACGGCGGCGAGCAGCTGCTGACGTCGACCGGCGACATGATCGGCCCCGGCGGTCAGTCCGTGTCCCGCGGGTACCTCGCGTTCCACTACTACGACGCGGCCGCCGGCGGCGACTTCCGGCTCGAGATCCGCGAGCTGGCGTGGGACGACGAGGGGTGGCCCGTGGCGACGACGCGTGCGGAGCAGGACGGCTAGAGCGGCCGCTCCAGCACGTAGTCGTCCTCGATGCGGGTGCCCACGGTGAAGTATTTGGTGCCGACGACGGCGAACCCCGAGCGCGTGTAGAACGCCTGCGCCCGGGCGTTCTGCTGGTTGACGCCGAGCCACATCCCCTGCGCGCCGCGCTCTCGGGCGACCTCCAGCGACGCGGTCATCAGCGCGTGGGCGACGCCCGCGCCGTGGTGGTCGGGGTGGACGTAGCACTTGGACAGCTCGATGGTCGGCCGCAGGTGCAGGGCGGCCCGCACGTCCTCGTCGGTCGGCTCGCCGGCGACCAGCATCGTGTACCCCACCAGGACGCCGTCCTCGGCGACCAGGACGGTCCGGCTGGGGTCCTCGAGGTACTCCGCGAACCGCTCGGCCGAGAGCACGGTCGCGATGAACTCCTGCTGGTCCTGGGCGGTCGAGCCCGGGGGGCAGGCGAGCGGGAACGTGATCGCCGCCAGCTCGGCGAGCGCACCCAGGTCGGTGTGCTCGGCGGGGCGGACCGTCGCCTCCAGGGTGCTCACAGGACGTCCTCCCCGTCGTGCGTGCCGCGCCAGGAGCGGACCACGGCTCGCGTCACCAGGCCCGCCGCCCACGCGAGGCCGGCCAGGCTGGCCACGGTGGTGCCGCGGCGCGCGTTGCGGCGGCGGTTGCGGAACTCGCGCACCGGCCAGCCCACCTCGGCGGCGTAGCGGCGCAGGCGCCGGTCCGGGTTGATGGCGCAGGGGAACCCGACCTCGGAGAGGATCGCGACGTCGTTGGTCGAGTCGCCGTACGCGTACGACGACTCGAGGTCGATGCCCTGCTCCTGGGCGATCGCCCGTACCGCGTCGGCCTTGGCCTGGCCGTGCAGCATGTCGCCCACCAGCCGGCCGGTGTAGAACCCGTCCTCGTGCTCGGCGATCGTGCCCAGCGACCCGGTCACGCCGAGCCTGCGGGCGATGATCGTGCCGATCTCCACGGGGGTGGCCGTGACCAGCCAGACCGAGTGGCCGGCGGCGATGTGCTGGTCGAGCAGCCGCTGCGTGCCGGGGTAGATGCGCAGGCAGAGCACCTCGTCGTAGACGTCCTCGGCGATCGCGGTGACCTCGGCGACCGAGTGCCCCTTCATGATCGACAGCGCGCGGCTGCGCACCTCGTCGATCTGGTGCTTGTTCTCCCCGAAGGTCAGGTACCGGAACTGGTGGTAGCCGAACTCCAGGAGGTCGCGCTTGCGGAAGAACCCACGCCGGTACAGGCCGACGGCCAGGTGGAACGCGCTGGCCCCGCGGATGATCGTGTTGTCCACGTCGAAGAACGCGCCGGTGCCGGGACCGTCCGGACCGGACCCCGGGTCCCGCAGCACGGGAGCGGGGGCGGGCGGGTTCCCGGACGCCTGACGCACCTGGCCACTGTAACGAGGCTCACGCCCCCGACGTGCCCCGCTCCACCTGCTCACAGGTGACCGCTCGGTGAGAACCTGGGGGCATGACGACGAACACGCGGGTGGTGCTCTTCGGCCGCGCGGGCTGCCACCTGTGCGACGAGGCGCGCGAGGTCGTGCGCGCGGTGTGCGCCGAGACGGGCGACGACTGGGTCGAGGTCGACATCGACACCGCCCTCGCACCCGGCCGGGACCTCGTCGACGAGCTGGGCGAGCTGGTGCCGGTGGTCGAGGTCGACGGGGTCCAGCAGGGCTACTGGCGGATCGACGCGGCGCGTCTGCGTCGAACCCTTACCGCGGCCGGGCCGCGACCCCTAGCCTGACCAGCAGGGCCCGGGCGACCGGGCTCGACGGGGCGTCGCGGGAGTCGATGTGGACACGCAGCGGACGGGACCCCGGGCGCACGCCAGGGCGACGGAGCCCGGTGCGGCCGGGCGTGGTCGCGTGCCCCCGGCCACCGTCGCGCGGCTCCCCGGCTACCTGCGCGCGCTGCACTCGCTCACCGCGGAGGGCGTCGTCACCACGTCGTCGGACGAGCTCGCGGCCGGGGCCGGCGTCAGCCCCGCGCAGCTGCGCAAGGACCTCTCGTTCCTGGGCTCGTACGGCCGGCGCGGCGTCGGCTACGACGTCCTGCACCTCTCCGAGCAGATCGCGGTCGTGCTGGGCCTGACCACGCAGCGGCGCGTCGTCATCGTCGGCATCGGCAACCTCGGGCACGCGCTGGCCAGCTACTCGGTGTTCGCGGAGCGCGGGTTCGCGGTGGTCGGGCTGGTCGAAGCCGACCCCGCGGTGGTCGGCACGACGGTCGCCGGCCTGGTGGTGCAGCCCCCGGAGGCGCTCTTCGAGGTGGTCAGCGGCAACGACGCCACGATCGGCATCATCGCCACGCCCGCCACCGCGGCGCAGCAGGTGTGCGACGAGCTCGTGGCGGCCGGCGTCGTCGGCATCCTCACGTTCGCGCCGCGCTCGCTGCGGGTGCCGTCGCACGTGGACCTGCGGGCCGTCGACGTGGCCTCCGAGCTGCAGATCCTCGCCTTCCACGACCGCCGGCGCACCGGTACCGGCGCGTGAGCATGCGAACGGCCGGGCCCGTCGTGGACCCGGCCGTACGCGGTGCTGCGGGTGCTGCGTCAGCCCTTGATGGCGGAGACGTCGAGCGCGATGACGACCTTGTCGGACACCAGGACGCCGCCGGCCTCGAGGGCCGCGTTCCAGGTCAGCCCGAAGTCCTTGCGGGAGATCGTCACGGTGGCCTCGAAGCCCGCACGCGTGTTGCCGAACGGGTCGACCGCGGTGCCGTTGAACTCGGTGTCGAGCTCGACCGACTGCGTGACGCCGTGGATCGTCAGGTCGCCGGCGATGACGTAGTTCTTGCCGGCCTCGCGGACCTCGGTCGAGACGAACGTCCACTGGCCGAACTTCTCCACGTCGAAGAAGTCGCCGCTCTTGAGGTGGCCGTCGCGGTTCGCGTCGCCCGTGGTGACGGTGGCGGGGTCCAGCGTGACGGAGACGGACGTGGTCGTCAGGTCCTCGCCGACGACGACGGTGCCCTCGGTGACCGCGACGGTGCCGCGGACCTTCGAGATGCCGGCGTGGCGGACCGTGAACGCGGCCTCGGTGTGCGAGGCGTCGACCGCCCAGGTGCCCGTGGTCAGGCCGGTGGGAAGAACGGTGGTGGTGGCGGTGCTCATGGCGTGTCCTCCGTGGTTGTTGAAACGTCAACCAAAACTGTTAGTTCAAAGTTGTACTACACTCGCACCAGACCCGCAACCCCAGACCCGAGGACGGAGGCCCCGTTGTGACCACTGACACACCCACGACGGTGGAGTGGCTGACCGCCGAGCAGCAGGCCCACTGGCGCGCGTTCCGCGGCGGCGCGGCCCGTCTGTTCGCGGCGCTGGAGCACGAGCTCGAGCGCGACACGGGGCTGTCCACGCACGAGTACGAGGTGCTGGTGCGGCTGTCCGAGACTCCCGACCGCACGCTGCGCATGGCGCAGCTGGCCGACAACATCGCGCACTCCCGCAGCCGCCTGACGCACACGATCCGCCGCATGGAGGAGCGGGGCCTGGTCACCCGGGCCCCCTGCGTCGAGGACGCGCGCGGGGTGAACTGCGTCATGACCGAGAAGGGCTGGGAGGTCCTGGTGGCGGCCGCGCCCCAGCACGTGCAGTCGGTGCGCGACCACCTCGTCGACGTGCTGACCGACGAGCAGTTCGCGGCGCTCGGTGACGCCATGGAGGCGGTCCGCCTGCACCTGACGGGTGGCGCGTGTCACGTCGAGGGAGAGCTTCCCGCGTGCTGAGCGCACAGGAGTGTTTGCGAGACTGAGCCCATGGTCGCGACCACGATCCACCTGATGCGGCACGGCGAGGTGCACAACCCCGACGGCGTGCTCTACGGACGGCTGCCCGGCTACCGGCTCTCGGAGCGCGGTCTGGCGATGGCCGACATGGTCGCCGCCCACCTGGCGGGCGAGTCCGGCGGCACCCGGCGCGACGTCGTCGCCGTGATCGCCTCGCCCCTGCAGCGTGCCCAGGAGACGGCGGGACCGATCGCCGGGGCGTTCGGCGTCGAGATCGGCACCGACGAGCGTCTCATCGAGGCCGGCAACCACTTCCAGGGCATGACGTTCGGCGTCGGCGACGGCTCGCTGCGGCACCCCGAGCACTGGCCGTACCTGCGCAACCCCTTCAAGCCGTCCTGGGGTGAGCCGTACAAGGAGCAGGTCGACCGCATGCTCGCTGCGGTCGACGCCGCGCGGGAGATCGCCCGCGGGCACGAGGCCGTGCTGGTCAGCCACCAGCTGCCGGTCTGGGTCACCCGCCTGGCGCTGGAGAACCGCCACCTGTGGCACGACCCGCGCCGCCGCCAGTGCTCCGTCGCGTCCCTGACCAGCCTGCGCTACGACGGCGACACCCTCGTCGGCATCGGCTACAGCGAGCCCGCGGGCTCGCTCCTGCCCGGCGTCTCCTCGGTCGCGGGGGCCTGACGTGCGTCGAGGTCTCATTGCGGTGACCGCCGCCGTGCTGCTTCTCGCCGGGTGCGCGCCGGGCACGTCGACCGGCACGGACGACGTCGCGGACCAGGGCTACCAGTCCGGCGACGGCAGCACGACGACGTGGGCGGTCGGGGACCGCACCGGGCCGCTCGAGCTGTCCGGCACCGACTTCGAGGGCACCGCGCAGGACGTCGCCGACTGGCGGGGCGACGTCGTGGTCCTCAACACCTGGTACGCCCAGTGCCCGCCGTGCCGCGCCGAGGCGCCCGACCTCGCGGCGCTGGCCACCGACTACGCCGCCCAGGGCGTGCAGGTGCTGGGCATCAACCGCACCGACGACGCCGGCTCCGCGCAGGCCTTCGAGCGCCAGTTCTCGGTGCCGTACCCCAGCCTCGCGGACACCGACGGCACCGCGATCGCCGCGCTGCAGGGCACCGTCCCCGTGAACGCGGTGCCGACGACCGTCGTGCTCGACCGCTCCGGGAAGGTCGCCGGGCGCATCCTCGGCCTGGCCGACCCGTCGACGCTGCGCTCGATGGTCGACGGGCTCCTCGCCGAGCAAGCGCCGACGTCGTGATGCTCGCCGACGCGGGCGACGCCTTCGGCCGGGCCGTCACCTCGGGCTCGCTGCTGCTGGCGATCCCCGTCGCGGTCATCGCCGGGCTGGTCTCGTTCGCGTCGCCGTGCGTGCTGCCGCTCGTCCCGGGCTACCTGGGCTACCTCGGCGGCATGACCGGCACGGCGGACCGCCTCGGGGCGTCCGGCGGCACCACGCTGGTCCGGACCGCCCCCGCGCGCAGCCGGGTCGTGCTCGGGGTCGCCCTGTTCGTCGCCGGGTTCACCGCCGTGTTCGTCGCGCTCGCCGCGCTCGCCGGCTCGCTCGGCGGGGTGCTCGTCGAGTACCAGGACCAGATCACCCGCGTGCTCGGGGTCGTCGTCATCGTGCTGGGGCTGGGGTTCCTCGGGCTGATCCCGTTCCTGCAGAACGAGAGGCGCGTGCACCTCGCGCCCCGCGCCGGCCTGTGGGGCGCGCCCCTGCTGGGCATCACGTTCGGGCTCGGCTGGGTGCCCTGCATCGGCCCGACCCTCGCCGCGATCCTCACGCTCTCGCTCGACGGGGGCTCGGCCGGCCGCGGAGCGCTGCTCGCGGTCGCCTTCTGCCTGGGCCTCGGGCTGCCGTTCCTGCTGGTCGCGATCTTCGTCGAGCGCAGCGCCGGCGCGCTCGCGTTCCTGCGCCGGCACCGCCTCGCGATCATGCGGCTGGGCGGCGCGATGCTCGTGGTCCTCGGGATCGCGCTGGTCACCGGCGTGTGGGGCACCTGGTCGTCCTGGCTGCAGGGCGTCCTCGTCGGCGGCGACCCGTTCGTGCCGGTGGTGTGACGTGACGACCCACCGCCCCGAGGGCCTCTCCGACGTCTTCATGGAGCCGACCGAGGCTCCGGCGTCGACCCCGCCCACGCTGCCCACGCTCGGCTTCGTCGGCTGGTGCCGCTGGGCCTGGCGGCAGCTCACCAGCATGCGCGTCGCTCTGCTGCTGCTCATGCTGCTGGCCGTCGCCGCGGTGCCGGGCACCGTCTGGCCGCAGCGCGCGCAGAACGCCGACAAGGTCTCGACCTACCTGACCGACCACGCGACCCTGGGGCCGTGGCTCGACCGGTTCGGGTTCTTCAACGTCTACTCGTCGGTCTGGTTCTCGGCGATCTACCTGCTGCTGTTCGTCTCGCTGGTCGGGTGCATCCTGCCGCGCACGAAGGTCCACCTCGCCGGGGTCCGCGGCCGTCCGCCGCGCGCGCCCCGCCGGTTCGGGCGGTTCCCCGCGCAGGCGTCGGGATCGACGTCCGTGTCGCCGCAGGACGCCGTCGAGGACGCCGCCGCGGTGCTCCGCGGCGGCTGGCGCTGGCTCCCGTTCGTGCCCACCTACCGGGTGGAGACCCGCGACGAGGGCGCCGGCACGTGGTCGGTGTCGGGGGAGCGCGGCTACCTGCGCGAGACCGGCAACCTCGTCTTCCACCTGGCGCTCGTCGGGCTGCTCATCTCCGTGGCCACCGGCCAGGTGCTGCACTACCGCGGGCAGGCGATCGTCGTGCAGGGCCGCGGGTTCGCCAACGCGCAGGTCGACTACGACACCTTCGAGCAGGGCACGGCCTACTCGCCCACGAGCCTCGTGCCGTTCACCCTGCGGCTCGACGACTTCGAGGCCCGGTTCGACCCCGACACCCTGCAGTCCCGCGACTTCACCGCGCACGTCACCCTGACCAACCCGGGCGAGGCGCCGGAGAAGAAGACCATCAAGGTCAACCACCCGCTCGACGCCGGCGGTGCCAAGGTCTACCTGCAGGGCAACGGCTACGCGCCGGACATCACGGTGCACGACGCCGCAGGTCAGGTGGCCTTCGCCGGTCCGACGCCGTTCCTGCCGCAGGACAACGTGTACACCTCGCGCGGCGTGCTCAAGGTTCCTGACGTCTCCGGCGACCAGGAGCAGATCGGCATCGTCGGCTACCTGCTCCCCACCGCGCAGGAGGTCGGCGACGACCTCTACCGGTCCGTCGACCCGCAGCCGACGGACCCCCTGCTGGTGCTCTCGGTCTGGAAGGGCAACCTCGGGCTCGACACCGGCGTCCCGCAGAACGTCTACCAGCTCGACGAGGCCCGGATGACCCAGGCCGTCGACGCCGAGGGCAAGGCGATCACGCTGTACGTCCGCCCCGGCGAGACAGTCGACCTCCCCGACGGGCTGGGCACCCTCACGTTCAACGACCTGCCGCGGTACGTCGCACTCGACCTGCGCCACGACCCGGCGCTGATCTTCGTGCTCGTGTTCGCGCTGCTCGCCTTCGCCGGGCTCGCGACCTCGCTGTTCGCCCCGCGGCGCCGCCTCTGGCTCCGGTTCGCGCCGGGCGGCGACGACGACGGCCACGGTCGTACAGTGGTCACCGCGGCCGGGCTGGCCCGCGGCGACGACGTCGGCCTCCAGCCCGAGCTCGACCGGGTTCTGACCGAGACGCTCGCCCGCACGCACGACAGATCTCCGGCCGCCCCCGGCGGCCCGACCTCAGGAGAGGGCACGCCATGACCACCGGTGACCTGAGCACCTTGCTCGTCTGGGGTGCCGCGACCGCGTTCACCATCGCGCTGATCGCCTACAGCGTGGACCTCGCGCGCATCGCGGAACGGGCGCAGAAGCGCGTCCCCGAGCTCGCCACGGCGGGCGCGGTCACCGGGGGTTCGCGGCCCGCGACCGCCGTCGCCGGGTCCGAGGCCCAGAGCGCGCCGGGTCGGTCCGCACGCGCCGAGGGCATCGCCCGCTCGACCACGATCCTCGGCCTGATCATGCTGTTCGCCGGCATCGTGCTGCGCGGCGTCGCCGCCGGTCGGTGGCCCACCGCCAACATGTACGAGTTCACGATCGTCGGCACGTTCGTGGCCGTGCTGGTGCTGACCATCGTGCAGCGCCGCCGGGTGATCGCCTTCGTCGGCGTCCTCGTCATGGGCATCGCCGTCCTGGCCCTCGTGCTGGCGCTCAACGTGTTCTACATCCAGGCGGACCAGGTGCAGCCCGCCCTGCAGAGCTACTGGCTGATCCTGCACGTCGGCGTGGCCATCACCGCGACCGGCATCTTCACGGTCGCGTTCGCCGCCTCCGTGCTGCAGGTGCTCAAGAGCTACCGCGAGGAGGGCCTCGCGGTCGCCGACGCCCCCGTGGTGACGGTCGGGGCCGGCGCGTCCACCGCTGCCGACGGGTCGCTGGTCGTCGCTGCGCGGAGGTCCGACGGGTTCCGACGGTTCGTCAGCGGGCCCAGGATGGGCTGGCTCGAGCAGGTGCCCGGCGCGCGCGAGCTCGAGGCCATGGCCTTCCGCCTCAACGCCGTCGCGTTCGTCCTGTGGACCTTCACGCTGATCGGCGGCGCCATCTGGGCCGAGCACGCCTGGGGCCGCTACTGGGGCTGGGACCCCAAGGAGGTCGGCACGTTCGTCGCCTGGGTGACGTACGCGGCCTACCTGCACGCCCGCACCACGCGCGGCTGGAGCGGTCGCCGGGCCGCCTACTTCGTCTTCGTCGGGTACGCCGCCGTGCTCGCCAACTTCACGGTCGTCAACCTGGTCGTCTCCGGGAAGCATTCCTACTCGGGCATGTGATCCGTCAGGCCGTCGGCGGGGTCTCGTCGGTCGTGCCGCCGTCCGCCCGCCGGCGGTCCTCGTCAAGCCGCCAGAGGAACTCGGGGTCGTCGTCGGGCGCGGCGGGCCGCCGGCGCGCGGGGGCAGCCGGGGCCTCCTGCCCCGCGTACGCCGTGCCCCGGGACCACTTCACCGCGAGCCACGCGAGGACCCCGAGCAGCGGGACGAACACGACGAGGAGCACCCAGAAGACCGGGTGGACACCGAGCCGCTCCGGCGCGGTGCTGCGCACGATGTCGAACACGCAGTACACGGTCAGGCCGATCAGCAGCAGGACGACAAGGTTCCTCACCTCGTCAGCGTAGACGTCCACGGCGCGGGCGCGGCCTACGCTGGTGACCGTGCCCTTCGTCGTCTACTCGGTCCTGCGCCTCGCGCTCTTCGGTGTCTGCCTCGGTCTGCTCTGGTGGGTCGGCCTGCGGTCGTGGCTGGTGGTGATCGTCGCGGCGTTCCTCGCCTGGGGGCTGTCGTACGTGCTGCTCAGCGGCCCGCGCGACGCGGCGGCCCTGCAGCTGGCCGAACGCGCGGAGCGGCGCCGGGCCGCGGGTGACAAGACCGTCCTGGGCAAGCGTGCGCAGGAGGACGCGGACCTCGAGGACGCGGCCGACGAGGCCGCCCGCGACGACACGTCGGGCGCGGGCTAGAGCGCCAGGCCCACACCGAGCAGCACGCCGAACGCGAGCTCGAGCAGCCCGGTCCCGGCGAGCACGGGCACCAGCGCACGCCCGCGGGCTCCCAGCAGCACCGTGACTGCGAGGACCACCGACGGCGCGAGCAGCAGCAGCACGAGGAGCGTCCACGGCGTGGCGAAGGCGCAGCCGATCCCGCCGAGCAGCACCGGCAGGACCACGAGCACGGCGTAGACGCGTCGGGACCGCTGCTCACCGAGGCGCACGGCGAGGGTGCGCTTGCCGACGAGGGCGTCGGTGGGGACGTCGCGCAGGTTGTTGGCCATGAGCAGGGCGCACGCGAGCATGCCGACGCAGACGGCCCCGACCCACGCGGGCCACGAGAGCTCGTCGGCCTGCGTGTACGTGGTGCCGAGCACGGCGACGAGCCCGAAGAAGAGGAACACCCCGACCTCGCCCAGCCCGCGGTACCCGTACGGCCGCCTCCCGCCGGTGTAGCCCCAGGCCGCGGCGATGGCGAGCGCGCCGACGGCGAGCAGCCACCACTGGCCGCTCAGGTACACCAGGGCGAGCCCGAGCAGGGCGGCGACGCCGAACGCGGTGAAGGCGGCGCCCTTGACGGTGCCCGGGCTCGCGGTCCCGGACGCGGTCAGCCGCAGCGGGCCCACGCGATCGACGTCGGTGCCCCGGATGCCGTCCGAGTAGTCGTTGGCGTAGTTGACGCCGACCTGCAGGGCGAGCGCGACACCGAGCGCGAGCGCGGCACGGCCGAGGTCGGCCTCGCCCAGCTGGGCCGCGGCACCGGTGCCGACGAGCACGGGGGCAGCCGCCGCGGGCAGCGTGCGCGGTCGCGCGCCCTGCACCCAGTCGCTGGCAGTCGTCACGTGGGGGTCCTCTCGAGGGAGCGGGCGGCGAGCTCTGCCGTCGCCCGACGGTCGATCTTGCCCGGCCCGCGGACCGGGAGCGAGTCCGTGACCACCACGTGGCGCGGCGCGTGGGCCGCGCCGAGGCGGTCGGTCACGGCGCGGCGGGCGTCGTCGAGCGTCGGGGGGCGGGCGCCCGGGCGGGTCACGACGACCGCGACGACGGCCTGTCCCCACTCCGCGTCCGGCACGCCGACGACGCACACCTCGTCGACGCCCGGCAGCCCCGAGAGCACCGCCTCGACCGGCCCGGGGGGCACCTTGGCGCCGCCGGTGACCAGCACGTCGTCGGCGCGGCCCAGCACGGTGAGCGTGCCCGAGGACCAGCGCCCGAGGTCCGTGGTCCGCAGGTGGCGGACCCCGTCCACCTGCACGAACGCCTCCGCGTCGAGGTCCGGGCGGCCCAGGTAGCCGTCGGCCAGGACCGGGCCCGCCAGCAGGATCCGGCCGTCGTCGTCGAGCGAGGCACGTACGCCGTCGAGGGGGACCCCGTCGTAGACGCACCCGCCGCACGTCTCGGACATGCCGTAGGTGGTGACCACCCGCACGCCCGCGACCCCGGCGCGCTCGAGCAGCTCGGGCGGGGCCGCGGCGCCGCCGAGCAGCACGGCGTCGAACGACGCGAGGGCCGCCGTCCCGGCGGTGTCGTCGAGGAGCCGGACCAGCTGCGTGGGCACCAGCGAGGTGTACCGCGGAACGTCCGTGCCCAGCGCGGACGTCGCGGCCGCGAACGCGGGTGCCCGGAACGGCCCGGGCTCGAGGACGACCGGCGCGGTCCCGGCCAGCACCGAGCGCACCAGCACCTGCACACCGGCCACGTGCTGCACCGGCAGGGCGAGCAGCCAGCGTCCGGGACCGGCGAGGCGGGCGTGGGTCGCCGCAGCCGACGCGCGCAGGGCCGCGGCCGAGAGCAGGACCGCGCGCGGCTCGCCCGTGGAGCCCGAGGTCCGGACCACGACGGCGACGCCCTCGTCGACCTCGTCCGCGACGGACGCGGAGGTCGCACCGCCCACCGGGGAGACCGCCGGGCCGGTGCCGTCGAGGGCGGCGCGCAGGGCCGGCACCAGGTCGTCGGGCCGCGCGGGGACGTCACGCAGCGGCCGGATCACCGGACCAGCGTAGGTCCGCCCAGGGGCGTGGCCGCCCGGGAGGGCCGCCGTCAGCCCGTAGAGTGTCGCGCGGTTCACACCCGAAGGAGCATCGTGTCGTCTGTCCTCACCGCCTCGCCCGCCCGCCGCCGGTCCCTCGTGCTGGCCGCGCTGGCCACCGGCGCCGGCCTCCTGCTCGGTGCGTGCAGCGGGTCGCCGACGGCCGACCCGACGTCCGCCGCCCCCGTCACGCAGGCCCCGGTGATCGAGGCCGCGAAGGCCGCCCCGCCCGCCCCCGTGGTCCAGCCGCGCTGGCCGCTGACCGGTGTGGCCGCGACCGAGGTGGCCGTGCGGCCCGCGCTCGCCGTGAAGATCGAGAACTCGGGCGAGGCCCGCCCGCAGACCGGTCTCGACCAGGCGGACGTGGTGTGGGAGGAGGTCGTCGAGGGCGGCATCAGCCGCTTCGTGGCCGTGTTCCAGTCGCAGGTGCCCGCCGAGGTGGGCCCGATCCGGTCGGTGCGGCCGATGGACCCGGCGATCGTCGCGCCGATGCACGGGCTCATCGCGTTCTCGGGCGGCCAGCCCGGCTTCGTGCAGGCGCTGCAGGCCGCGGGCGTGCAGACGATCAGCCAGGACGCCGGCGCGGCCGGGTTCTACCGGAAGAAGGGCGTGGGCCCGGCGCCCCACAACGTGTACGGCACCCCGCAGACGTTCTGGGACCAGGCGGACGCCGACCACAGCGCCGCCCCCGCCCAGCAGTTCGTCATGGCGAAGCACCCGGAGCAGGCGACCGCCGTCGTCGCCGGTGGTCCGTCCGCGACGGTGTCGGTGAAGCTCTCCGGCTACGCGAAGCCCACCTGGACCTGGGACGCCGCGAGCGGCACGTGGCTGCGCGCGGAGGGCTCGGCCCCTGCGGTCGTCCGCTCGGGCGCGCGCATCGCCGCCACCAACGTGGTGACCCTCAAGGTCCGGCTGGTGAACTCCGGCACGACGGACCCGGCGGGCAACCCGGTCCCCGAGACCGTGCTCGACGGCACGGGTGAGGCGACCGTCTCCACGGGCGGCCACACCGTCACCGGCACCTGGACCAAGTCGGGGACCAACGCCGTCCTCACCCTCGCGACGCCCGACGGCGCCGTCCTGACCCTCGCCCCCGGGACCACCTGGGTGGAGCTCGTCCCGCAGGACTCCGGCTCGGTCACGATCGGCTGACGACGCCCGCGGCCTGTGCTCCCGGACGGGGGCGGGTCGCCGTGGCAGCCTGGTCCCCTGCTCGACACCGACGGGGGAGCGCGATGACCACGACCACACGACGAGGGGTGCGGGGCGCCACAGCGGCGCTGCTCGCAGGCCTGGCGCTGGCCGTCGCCGCGTGCTCCCCGACGACCCCCGCGCCCGTCCAGGAGACGCCCCCGCCGGTCACGCAGGGCGCCACGATCGCGCCGGACAAGGGTGCCGCCCCCGTGCCGGTCGTCGCCCCGACGTGGCCCCTGACCGGTGTGCCCGGGGACCCGGCCCCGCGGCCCGCGCTGGCGGTCAAGATCGAGAACACCGCCGTGGCCCGCCCGCAGACGGGGCTCGAGCAGGCCGACGTCGTCTGGGAGACCATCGTCGAGTTCGACGTGTCGCGGTTCATCGCGGTCTACCACTCGCAGGTTCCCGCCGAGGTCGGCCCCATCCGCTCCGTGCGGCCCATGGACCCCGTGATCCTCGCGCCGATGCACGGCCTGCTGGCGTTCTCCGGCGGCCAGCCCGGCATCCTCGACCTGGTCGCGGCCAGCGGCATCCAGATGATCAGCCACGACGCCGGCGCCCCCGGCATGTACCGGACCAAGGACCGGGCCGCGCCGCACAACGTCTACGGCACGCCGAGCACGTTCTGGGGACTCGCCGACGCCGACCACCAGGCGCCCCCGGGGGAGCAGTTCACGTTMGCGCGCAGCGCCGACCGGGCGACGGCGATCGTGGCCGGCACGCCCGCGACCACGCTCGCGTTCCGGCTCTCGCCCGCCTCGAGCCCGTCGTGGACGTGGGACCCGGGCAGCGGCACGTGGTTGCGGTCCGAGGGTGGCGCGCCGGCGACGGCCCGCAGCGGCGCGCGGCTGTCGGCGGTCAACGTCGTCTCGATCACCGCCGACCACCCGAACACGGGCTTCGGGGCCCAGGGCGGCGCGCCCGTGCCGACGTACTCGCTGATCGGCGCCGGGGACGGCGTCGTCGCGACGGGCGGCAAGGTCGTGCCGGTCCGCTGGCAGCAGGACTCGCAGGACGCCCCCATGCGGCTGTTCACCGCGGACGGGTTGCCGGCCGACCTGGCACCCGGCACCACGTGGGTGGAGCTGGTGCCGGCCGGGACAGGTTCGCTGGCGCTCAGCTGAGGTCCGCCCACGGGATGACATCGGCGCCCGGGTCGGCCACCCCAGGTCGGCCAGGACGGGGGCCCGGCGGCCGATGTGGCACGCCGTGCCTCCGGGCGAGGCTCGACGCATGGCCACTCACACGACACATGAAGCCACCGAGCACGACGTCCGCTCGCTCGGCGCCGTCGTCGTCTCCGGTCTCGTCCTCGTCGCCCTGCTGGTGGGCGCGGCCGGCGTGATCGGTGCCGTCGTCGACGTCGCCGGCTGGGCCCTCGCGGGGCGCTAGCCGGTCAGTACGCGTACGGGAAGCCCGACCAGTCCGGCTCCCGGCGCTCCAGGAACGCGTCGCGCCCCTCGACCGCCTCGTCCGTCATGTACGCCAGGCGCGTCGCCTCGCCGGCGAACACCTGCTGCCCCGCCAGCCCGTCGTCCGCCAGGTTGAACGCGAACTTGAGCATGCGGACGGCCTGCGGCGACTTGGTCGCGATGATCCGGGCGTACTCCAGCCCGGCCTCCTCGATCTGCGCGTGATCGACCACGTCGTTGACCGCACCCCAGGCCAGCGCCTGGTCGGCCGAGTACTCGCGGGCCAGGAAGAAGATCTCGCGGGCCCGCTTCTGGCCGACCTGCCGGGCCAGGAGCGCCGAGCCGTAGCCCCCGTCGAACGAGCCCACGTTGGCGTCGGTCTGCATGAACCGCGCGTGCTCCCGGCTGGCGACGGAGAGGTCCGCGACCACGTGCAGGGAGTGCCCGCCGCCGGCCGCCCAGCCGTTGACCAGCGCGACGACGACCTTGGGCATGGTCCGGATCAGGCGCTGGACCTCGAGGATGTGCAGGCGGCCCGCGCGGGCCGGGTCGACGTGCTCGGCGGTCTCGCCCGACGCGTACTGGTAGCCCGAGCGGCCGCGGATGCGCTGGTCGCCGCCTGAGCAGAACGCCCAGACGCCGTCCTTGGGGCTCGGTCCGTTGCCGGTCAGCAGCACGGTGCCGACGTCGGAGGTGGTGCGCGCGTGGTCGAGCACGCGGTAGAGCTCGTCGACCGTGTGGGGGCGGAACGCGTTGCGGACCTCGGGCCGGTCGAACGCGACCCGGACCACGGGCAGGTCCCGGGCGACCGCGCCGGCCGCCTCCTGGTCGGCGGTCGGCCGCGCGTAGCCCCGGTGGTAGGTGAGGTCCGTGAGGTCCTCGAACCCGTCGACCGTGCGCCAGCGCGTCGGGTCGAAGGTGTCGGAGACGGACGTCGGCAGCTCAGCAGTCACGGCGGCAGCCTAGCCGCGCTCCAAGAATCTGGTACGCTCGTACTAGAAAGTGCGCGGGACGGCGGAGCTGACACCCGGCGCGCACGTAGAGAGTGGTGCATCACCATGGCCTGGGTCGTTCTCATCCTGTCCGGCATGCTCGAGGCCGGCTGGGCGCTCAGCCTCAAGGCGTCCGACGGGTTCAGCAAGCTCGGCCCGAGCATCGCGTTCGTCGTCTTCGCCGTCGCGTCCATGGCCGGGCTCGGCTGGGCGCTCAAGTCCCTGCCCGTCGGCGTCGCGTACGGCGTCTGGGTGGGCATCGGGGCGGCGCTCACCGCGGTGCTCGCCATCGTCGTGTTCCACGAGAACGTGTCGGTGCTGAAGATCGTGTCGCTGGTGCTCATCGTCGCCGGCGTCGTCGGCCTGAACCTGTCCGGCGGGGGCCACGCGTGACGCACGGCAGCAGCGGCAAGGGTGCGCGACGCCGCGACGAGCTCGCGCGGGCGGCCGCCGCACTCATGCTGCGCGAGGGCCCCGGTGCCCTCACGCACCGGCGCGTGGCGCACGAGGCCGGGGCGTCGTTGTCGGCGACCACCTACTACTTCGACTCGCTCGACGACCTCGCGGCGGCCGCGGGCGGCGCGCTGGCCGAGGCCTGGGCGGACCACGCCCGGGCGGTGCTGGCGACGGCGGCCGCGGGCGACGCTGCTGCCGCGGTCCGGGTGCTCGTGGACGCCGTCCTGCCGCCCGGCGACGACGACGAGGTCCGCAGCCACTACGAGAACCTGCTCGGCGCGGGTCGGAACGCCGCGCTGGCGGGGGCCTTCGCCGCCGGGCGTGCGGTGGTGGACGACGTCCTGGGGGAGCTGGTCCAACGGACCGGCGCCCCGACGTCGGCGGCCATCACGATCGCTCTCGTCGACGGCGCCGTCGTCACCGCGCTGACCGAGCGGCGGCCGGTCCGGGCGACCGCCACGGCGCTGCTGACGGCGGCCTGGGGGCAGGTCCGCGCGTCGTAGGGTGGCCAGATGCTCGCCCCTGACCTGCACGTCTGGTCGCTCCCGCTGCGCACGCGCTTCCGTGGCCTGACCGTGCGCGACGGCGTGCTGCTGCGCGGTGACGCCGGCTGGGGGGAGTTTAGCCCGTTCTGGGACTACGACGCCGCGGAGTCCGTCGCCTGGTGGCGCGCCGCGGTGGAGGCCGCCGACGAGGGCTGGCCCCCGCCGGTGCGGACGCGGATCCCCGTCAACGTGACCGTCCCCGCGGTCGACGCCGAGACGGCCCACCGGATCGTGCGCGGGTCCGGCGGGTGCCGCACCGCGAAGGTCAAGGTCGCCGAGCCCGGGCAGTCGCTCGCCGACGAGGTCGCCCGCCTCGAGGCCGTCCGGGACGCGCTCGGCCCGGACGGGGCCATCCGCGTCGACGCCAACGCCGCCTGGGACGTCGACACCGCCGTCAGCCGCTTGGCCGTGCTCGACCGTGCGGCGGGCGGTCTGGAGTACGCCGAGCAGCCGGTCCCGGGGGTCGACGACCTCGCGGCCCTGCGCCGGCGCACCCACGTGCCGATCGCCGCCGACGAGTCCATCCGCCGGGCCGAGGACCCGCTCGCCGTCGCGCGGGCCCACGCCGCCGACGTCGTGGTGCTCAAGGTGCAGCCGCTGGGGGGCGTTCGCGCGTGCCTGCGGMTGGCCGAGCGGATCGGGCTGCCSGTCGTSGTGTCGTCGGCGCTCGAGTCGTCCGTSGGGCTCGCSGCSGGGGTCGCCCTCGCCGCCGCGCTGCCCGAGCTGCCGTACGCGTGCGGCCTGGCCACCGCGCAGCTGTTCACAGCGGATCTGGTCACGAGACCGTTCCTGCCTGTCGACGGGGCTCTCGACGTCCGCCGCACCGAGCCGGACGCGGCGCCGCTCGCGGCCGCGGCCGGGTCGGACGAGCTCGCGGAGCGGTGGCGATCGCGCGTCGGCGCGGTCCGGCCTCGGGCATGATGGCGGGCGTGACGACGCCGCCGGCCCCGCGACCCGACCCGGCGACGGCGGCGGCCCGTGTGCTGGTGCAGGCGCTCGCGGCACTGGGCGTCGAGGACGTCGTGCTCGCTCCGGGCTCCCGCAGCGCCCCCCTGGCCTACGCGCTCGCCGATGCCGCTCGCCCGGACCCGGATCGACCTGCGGGTGCGCCGAGCCTGCGCCTGCACGTGCGGGTCGACGAGCGGTCGGCGGCCTTCCTGGCCCTCGGCCTGATCAAGGCGTCGGCGCACGGCGACCAGCCCCAGCCCCCGCGGCCCGTCGCCGTGGTCACCACCTCGGGCACGGCCGTCGCCAACCTGCACCCGGCGGTGCTCGAGGCGCACCACAGCGGGCTGCCCCTGCTGCTGCTSACCGCSGACCGCCCGCACGAGCTGCGCGGCACGGGSGCCAACCAGACCACCGACCAGGTSGGCATCTTCGGGACGGCGGTCCGCCTGGCCGTCGACGTGCCCGCGCCGGTCGGCCTGCCCGACGAGGCCCGCGGCCTGCGGCGCACGGTGTCCCGGGCCGTCGCGGCCGCGACCGGCGCACGCACGGGCGACCCCGGACCCGTGCAC